>DATBWB010000161.1 GCA_036514995.1 Candidatus Acidiferrales bacterium | reverse complement strand
GCTCAAGCGCTGCTCGCCTCCGGTGCGGATCAGAAGATCCACATCGGGAGAGGGCGCACCGTCGTGGATCGCAGCCGCCAAGAGCCGGGAGAATGTCTCTTGCGACACCTTTGTCCTCCCGTTCAAGCGGCGCGCCGCGCGGAAGATGGCATCGCGGGCGGAATAATCCACCGCAAGGCGTAGATGCAGCGCGCGGCCTCGGGCGGTTCGAGCCTCGGCGACTTTCACGGCCGCGCGCAACGGCGCCGGCAGCCGGTCGCGCCGGCCGATGACGCTGATTCGTATGCCGTGCTTCGCGCACGTGTCGGCTTGCGCCTCGAGAAAACGCTCGAAGAGCTGCATGAGCGCGGCCACCTCGCCCTGGGGACGCTGCCAGTTATCGGAAGAAAAAGCATAGAGGGTCAGCGTGCCGATGCCCAAGCCGGGCGCGGCCTCGACCACGCGGCGCACCGCCTTCTCGCCCGCCCGATGGCCTGAGGCCCGCGGGCGCCCGCGCGCCACCGCCCAGCGCCCGCTCCCGTCCATGATGATCGCGACGTGCAAGCCCGCTGGCATGCCATCCTCCCGACCGCTTGCCCACTGCTCCCGCGCCCCATCCAGGGCCTCAGCCACGAGACGGGAAATCATCGGTAAATCACTTTGTACGGCAAAGTATAATCCCAAAAAAATTTTCCGCGCCTACCCTTCCCGCGCTGTGCGAATGAGGGCCTCCATGTGATCGAGATAGCGTTCGAGCGCCCGGCGTCCGCCTGCCGTCAAGCGGTACTCGGTCCTCGGAACGCGGCCCCGAAAGGACTTCTGGCAGGCGATGTACTGCGCTTCCTCGAGCTTGCGCGCGTGCACGCTCAGATTGCCATCGGTTGTTTCGAGCAATCTCTTCAGATCGTTGAAGGCCAAGCACTCGTTGACGGCAAGCGCGCTCACGATCCCGAGCCGCGTGCGCTCGTGAATGAGCCGGTCGAGTTCCCTGGGGCCCCTCGTTCCCCCGAGGCCGCGCACGGCGCGCATCTCGCCACGATTCAATCGGGGCTCGCGCGTCGCGCCGCCCATTTTCGACTGACGTTCCAGCGCCAAACCGCTCTGTTTAGCCACCGTGCCTCCTGGCGATGAGGATGCCGAAAAGGATATGGAGGCCGCCGAAACCGGCCGCCAGAAATGCGTTCCCCCACGCCGCCGGAGAGAAGAGCGCCATTGCGCCCGCGAGCATGAAGCCAAGGCCCATGACCGGAACAATCTTTACGGAGAACGCCCCTCCGGTCACGATGCCCGTCCCGTACAGCAACAGCCACGTTCCCGGCAGCACGCTGGCCAGTCCCCGACGATACAGGACGAGCGTCAGCAGGGCGCCCACAAGCAGGGGCGGTGAAAAACTCAACGCGAATTTCCGGCCCGGACCGGACAGGAGCGGCATCTTCGCCGCGCGCGACTTCCGCACCATCGCCCACCCGGCGATCCCGAAGGCAAGAAGTGCTTCCCCAAGCCACGTTCCGATCCAGACTTCAGGGGTCGCCTGCCGCCGAGCCACCAGGGCCGCGCCGAGGGCCGTAATCCCCATCGCGACCCCGCCCCAGCCGGGAACGGCGGTGAAGGAGCCCGCGCGTTCCATCGTCTCGCGGATGAAGCGCAGGTTATCGGCAGCGTGCGCGTCAAGCGCCACGGGGTCTGGGGAACGCGAGCGAAGCGGACCGAGGCGAGTCATGCCCCTATCCTACCTATCGGGACTACTCTGTCAAGTACTTTGTATTTCAAAGTTATGTCCCGTAACCCTTCCCCGCCCTCACCGCCGAGGTGCTCGCCGGAAGGGAACCGACCGCCGCTGTCGGCGATGGCGAGCGCCACATGGTGGCGTGCGAGCAACTCGAGCGGCTTTGACTCAAGCCAGCTTGCGTGACGCGGCTCGATGGCGTAGCGCTTCCCTTCCGGCAGCCAGCTCAGGAAGCACCCCACCACGCGCGCGTCAAATTTCAGGCTCGGTGGAAGCTGGAAGAGGATGACGCCAGGCTGTTCGCCCAGTTCTTTGGCCGCCGCGAGAAACTTCTGCAAGGGCTCGCGCTCCTTGAGCCGCGCGAAGTGCGTGATGCCACGGTGGGCCTTCACCGCCCAGAGAAAGCCCTTCGGCGAGGCCTGCTTCCAGCGTGCAAACGTCGCCGCGTGGGTCAGCCGGTAGAAGCTCGCATTCAGCTCGAGTGTGTCAAACTTCGACTGGTAGTACTCGAGCCACCGGCTGCGCCCTGAACCATACGGTTCGGGGCTGCGCGGCAGGTCTTTTGGGTAGAAGAGGCCCGTCCAATGCCAGTAGTTCCAGCCCGAAGTGCCGATGCGAATTTCGGGGCGAAGCATGGAGGCCCGCCTGGGCAGGCCCTGAACCGTATTGGTTCAGGGCAGGCAACGAAACTATAGCACCCGCTCACACCCCGCCGCGACATGGCTAAGAATCACGCCCGGACCTGCCAGCCACACCGATACGGCGCGTCTGAGGAACAACCCCGTGCCGATGGCGCCGCCCAGCGCAATCATCCCAAGCTGCCGCGGCGTCAGTTGCCGCCGCAGACCGGCATCGCATTGGCGGACAGCCCGCTCGGTGGAATCGTCAGTTGTGAACACGCGCACAGGGATCGGCGGAGAGGGAAATAAGTCAGGCGCGGGCATTGTTTTTCGTTTCAATCGTCCCTACGGGACTTGCGCGAAATCGGCACCGGATTCCCGGCGATGAATCGCCGGGCTATTTTCAGTTCAGAGGCAGAAGACGCCTGCTCGAGCAGAAGGGTTGCACCTTCTCCGCCGACGCAACGTTCTCATGGTGGCGTGTTCGGAGATGCTAGCGTTCCGGGAGGCGTCTTACATTCGATTCGGTATGAACGTGGCCGCGGAAAGTCACGTTGCCCCCGATCTCAGGAGGCCGCTCGAAGGTGAGTTCCACGTGTTCGTCGCCCTTCTGCGTGGAGCTGAACAGCAGTCCGGAATCGAGCGCGAGGTAGCTCAATCCCTCGCCCGTCGCTTCTGCCCGGGAAGTCATCCGGGTGCCGCCTTTCCCTTTGACTTCTTGAGCAGCCGGGTCTTTCTGACGACTGGTGTAACTCGTCAGAATCACCGCGCACGTTCCCGTCGCGCCTGGCACGCTCTGGTCTGAGGCCTCACCCGGAGGCGGAAGGATTCCGGGCTGGCACGGTTCATTGCGCAGATAGGTGGAGCGGGCCTGCCAGATCATTCCGGGGATCGAACTCCACTGCATCGGCAACTCGTTTTCCCAGCTTTCTCCGGGTGCGACCGGACGGTTGGGAGTCTGCCCGGCAAAGGCGCTCTGGCTCAGCCAGGACTGCATCGCCTGCATCGCTTCTTGCGATTCGATCGCGTGCTCGGGGTCTTCGAGCTGGCTGACCCGCCCGTCCGCTGCCAGGGTGAAAAGGATTGCCTTTCCCTTCAACTTGGCGTAGAGCACCTCGAGCTTGGCGACGTCCGGATCATTCGCCTCCCCTTTGACGTCCACACTCGACTCTTCGTAAGTCAAGCTGAGGCGGGTCCCCTTTTCAGCAGAGACTTCGAGAGCTTCGACGCGGACGGTGGTGGTGATCATGCCCTCAAAGACGTTGGGGGGATTGGGACCGCTGATGAGACCTTCGCTGGTCGATTCCGAACGAATGCGCAGCGCCACCTCGTAGCGCATCCCTTCACCGGCGCGGAATCTGGGCTTGAGCAGAACCTTGAGTTCTTGCCCGGCCCCGAGCGGCCGCGCCGGACTCGCCAGGCTGGCCAGAAGGAGCGGGAGGAGAAGAAACTTTGACCGCGGCATCAACACGTTTGGATGCCTTCGTCTCCGGTGACGATGCCCCGCCGCCGCGGTAAAGCCTGGCTAAAACTGAAGCGACCGCTGGCGACGCTCGATGTCGTGGTAACCGCCGTCGAATTCGGCCATGGCAAGCGACGCGGACTTCTCTCGGACTACACCTTCGCAGTGCGGGATGGCGACGAATTGGTGGATATCGGCAAGGCCTATTCCGGGCTGACCGACCGCGAGATCGTCGAGTACACCGATTTTTTCAAGCGGCATACGCTCGCCGACGAAGGGTTTTGCAGAAAAGTGGAGCCGATCGTGGTTCTCGAGGTGGCGTTCAATAATGTGCAACGCTCCGGGCGGCATGCGAGCGGCTTTGCCTTGCGTTTTCCCCGTATCCTCCGCATTCGCGCTGACAAGCCGGTCGAAGAGATCGATACCCTGGAGCGCGTGAGGCAGATCCACAAGCGGCAGGCATCCGCCCAAGGCTCGGTAACAAAACCATCCGAGAGAGATTAGTTTCGCGCGGCAAACTAGCGGGCGGGCTGAGTCAATCCGGTAGCAACTGTGAGTCTTGATTCCCAAAGGGTGCCGGTCAAGGGGCATTGGAGGAAAACAAGCCCGTCAATCAGATTGCATTCGAACGAGTAGTTGCCGTCACAGCCGCCGTCGCATAGACTAGGCGCGACCCAAATGGGATCCTCATCCTGGGTACGGATACGACCCGGAACATTGTGGCAGGTACGAGAAAATGCTTACCGAACGGACAATCGAAGAAGTGTGCGAACGCTTGATTTCTCAATTCTACCCTTTGAAGATCATCTTGTTTGGATCCCGATCGCGCGGCGCGGGGACGGAAGCGAGCGATTTGGACCTGCTGGTGGTAGTTAAGGGGGATGGGTCAAAACGGGCTCAGGCTGCTGCCATGTATCGGGCTCTGCGCGGCCTAGACGCCGCTGCCGATATCGTGGTCGTTACCGTCGAAGAGTTCGAGAAATATCGTAACGTGGTGGGTACCATCATACGTCCGGCCGATCGCGAGGGAAGGGTACTCTATGAGCGTACCCCCTGAGGTCGAAGCGATAGTTGTCGGCTGGGTGCTAAGAGCCAGAAATGACCTCAAGGCCGCAGAACATCTCCTGACGCTGGCCGATGATTCCCCATTCGACGCGGTTTGTTTTCACGCGCAGCAGTGCGCTGAGAAGCACCTGAAGGCTTTGCTCACCAGCCACGCGGTTGCGTTCGAGAGAACACACAACCTTCGGCGGTTACTTGATCTCTGCGCGATGGAGGCCGGGCTGGAGGCAGAGTTGCCTGATCTCGAGGAATTGATTCCCTATGCGGTGGAGGCGCGCTATCCAGGAACGTGGGAGCCTGTCACCCGCGCTGAGGCTGAACGGGCTGTGGTTATCGCCCGCCGAGCGGCAACTGCCATCTGGAAGCGACTGGAGCAAAGGGGAATTCATCTGGCGCCCTAAGCTGAATTTTAGCGGCCGGGCTGAGTCAATCCGGTAGTAGCCGTGAGTTTTGGTTCCCAAAGAGTGCCGGTCAGCCGGTAGCTCCGGGTGGGGCTCAGGGGTAGCGTGGCTGCCGGACGGGAGTCGTCCGCTGTGACTCGTCGTCCTGCTTCGCGGAACTCTTCTGCACGAGCCGCCATGGCTGCCTTCGGATAAATTCGCAGCGCCAGTTTGCCATCAAAACCAGCCGTGCCGACAAGTTCCAGTTCTGTTCCCTCCACCGTGAGCGTCAGCGACCGGAAATCCAGGCGGCGACCGGCAATGAGGAAATGGGCAGTGGCCGAGCGAAAGGCAGTGAAGCCGATCCCATGTCCTGCGGGGCGGGATGATCCCGGCCTGGTTGCCGCTTCCATGGCCTGGCGCAAATCGAAGTGCGTGACACGGCCATCGTTCCAGTTTAACTGGACGCTGCCGGTAAGAGTATCGATCAGCTCGCTGGGGGTGCTCCCTGAGCTTTTCAGCGTCAGGGTACCGTCCAGCCAGCCCGCCAGCAGAGAACCCGAATCGGGTAAGCCGGCAACTGACATTTTGGCGGGCAAGCCGCTACCACTTCTCGAAAAGGCGGCTCCTTCCCCTTCCAAACCCGGCCGGGCCCACAGGCTCTCGGCAAGCACGCGGTCAAACTTTCCCTGCATGTGGTAGGAAGGACCGACCGGGGCAGGACGAAAGTCGGCGCGGAACCAACCTTCAAACTGGCCGCCATAGGCGCGCATCGTCATATGGTCGAGGCGCATCTGCCCGCCGGAAAGATCAGCCGTCGCTCGCAGATCTTCCGTCCTGACTAAACCGACCTCGAGAGAGCCCACCGCCAACTTTCCAGTGGCGCGAACGGAATCTAACCATCGCGCGCCTGGTTTTG
>DATBWB010000160.1 GCA_036514995.1 Candidatus Acidiferrales bacterium | reverse complement strand
GCAAGCCCCGGTTCCGTGCGGAACGGGGCAAGCCGCGCCATTGGCCAGCAGAAAGACGGAGTCGTTTGTGGAAGTGTCGCCATCCACGGCGATGCGATGGAAGGAGGCGTCGCAGGCCTGGCGAAGCGCCTGGCGGAGCCCATTGGCAGAAACCGCGGCATCGGTCAGGAAGAACGCGAGCATCGTCGCCATTTGAGGATGAATCATCCCCGCGCCTTTGGCGAAGCCGAGGATGCGACAGGTTTGTCCCCCTACCCGGAAGGCTGTGCCGGCAACTTTGGGAAAGCGGTCGGTGGTCAAAATCGCTCGCGAGAAATTCTTAATTCCTACTTCGCTGTTCGAAAGCCCGCTGGTTAAGTCCTCCAGATGATTCCAAATCTTCGAGAATGGCAGAGGCACTCCAATCACGCCGGTGGAAGCGACCAAGATTTGATGCGGATGTGCTCCGAGGAGTCGGGCCAGGCGCCGGGCAGACTCGCGGGCACCCTCGAGGCCGGCGGGCCCGGTGCAACAGTTGGCGTTGCCGGAGTTGACGAGAATCGCTCGCACGCCGCCCCGACCGTTGGGGGCGCTGCTGCGCAAGAGATGATCCCGGCAGAGGAGCACTGGCGCGGCTTGGACTTCATTGCGGGTGAAGACACCGGCTGCCCGGGCCGGCACATCCGAGACGATGACCCCGAGGTCAAGTCCCCTTGCCTTCAATCCGCAGGCAGTTCCGGCGAAGCGATAGCCCTTAGGAAGAGCGGATGGCTCACCTTCAGGTTTCATAGGAATGCACCACAGAGGCACAGAGGCAAGGCTTCAGGGAGAGGATAGAAAACCTTCATGATGAGGGAAGGGCCGGGAGTGCGGCCCTGAGAGAATCCGCATCAGGCGTCTCATGAACCGAGTTTCGATTTTCGAATTTCGAAAGATGATATTCTGCCGTCTGGGTTGGTTGAAGAACCATCATCGCTCCCTGCTGGCCGCACCACCCCTGGCGCAGGCACCGGCAACAATCCCGCTCGATCTTTTCCGGCAGGTCGGCAAGGGCGGTTGCCACAAAACCCTGTTTTTCAAAAAAGGCAAGGGAATGAGTGACGGCGAAGACGCGCGCGATTTTGAGTTTCTTGGCTTTCTTCATCGCCGCCGCGACCAACCGGGCGCCCAGGCCATTGCCTTGAAAGTCAGCGGCTACGGCCAGGGACCGAATCTCAGCCAGCTCACGCGAAGCAGGCTCGTGGGCCCCATAGACATCCAGCGAGACACAGCCCACTACCCTCTGGTTCTCGACCGCGACGAGAAAATGTTCCCGGGCGCGCTCGATGGCTTCGACCGAGCGCGGGAGGAGGATCCCTTGGGCAACGAATCTTTCCATGAGGGCATGGATCGCCTGAACGTCAGGCAGGCGCGCGCCGCGAATCCTCATCGCATCTCCTTTGCCAAGCGGGCCAGTTCTTGGGTAGCGCGTTCGAGCGCGGCGCGTACCTGCTCGGGAGCGGTGCCGCCGGGCAGGTTGCGGGCGGCGAGAGAGCGCTCGAGTGAAATCGCGTCGTAGAAATCAGCCTCGAATGCCGGCGAGAGGCGCTTCAGCTCCTCGAGTGGCGTGGCCAGAACGCTCCGGCCGGCGCGGTGCGCATCCGCGACCAGATCGGCGATGATGCGGTGCGCCAAGCGGAAGGGCACGCCGCGGCGGACCAAGTAATCGGCCATGTCGGTCGAGAGCAGGCTTTCGCGATTGGCCAGAGTAGCCATGCGGGCGGTGTCAAACTCGGTGACGCGCAGCGCCGGGGCCAGCACCGCGAGCAGGTCGCGCACGGTGTCGTGCGCCGAAAAGCATCCTTCCTTGTCCTCCTGCAAATCTTTTTGATAGCCGAGCGGCAAGCCCTTGAAGAGCGTGAAGAGTCCCACCAGGCTGCCCAGGACCCGTGCCGTCTTGCCCCGCGCCAGTTCCCAGAGGTCAGGGTTCTTTTTCTGGGGCATCAGGCTGCTCCCGGTGGTGAAGGAGTCGGGCAAGCGGACGAACCCAAATTCTTCCGTCGAGAACAAAATCCAATCTTCGGCAACGCGGCTCAAATGGACGGCGATGCTTCCCAGGGCAAAGAGATAGCTGAGCAGGAAATCGCGGTCGCTGACCGCGTCCAGACTGTTTTGCGAAATCGAGCGGAAGCCGAGGCGCTCGGCCAGGAAGGCGCGGTCGATGGGGAAGGCGCAGCCGGCCAGCGCGCCTGAGCCAAGCACGAGCACATCGGCCTCCTCGGCCGCCTGCTCAAGTTTCTTGAGGTCGCGGAAGAACATTTCCAGGTAGGCGAGCAGGTGATGCGCCAGCAGCAAGGGCTGGGCCGGGCGCAGATGCGTGTAGCCGGGGAGAGCCGCTTCGGGATATTTTTTGGCAAGCTCGAGCAGCGCGTCGGAAGTTTCAATCAGCCCACGCGCTGTTTCCTGCGCTGCATCCCGGACGAACAGGCGAAGGTCGTTGGCAATCAGTTCGTTGCGACTGCGGCCGGTGTGGAGCTTGTAGCCGGTTTCGCCAGCGCGCTCGACCAGTTGTCGCTCGACAAAGTCGTGGACGTCCTCGGCCGGGGAATCATCGAGCGAGAGGGCATGGCTCGCGATTTCCGCTTCGAGTTGCTCGAGCGCCCGGAGGATGTGGTCGCGCTCGGCGGGTGCAAGCAATCCCGCCCGTGTGAGCGCCTCCGCCCACGCTCGCCCGGAGCGAATTTCATAGGGCAAGAGCCGGCGATCGTAGCCAAACGAGCGCTGGAAGGCAAAGAAAGCGGGATCGGTGGGCGCGCGGAACCCGCTGCCCCACATTCCACCCGGGCCAGCCCGGGCTGAAGCCGTTCCTGTTCCTTCTTTGGGCGGGCTCATCGCGCCACCTTCGCTGCCCGCATCACTCGCGGCTGATCGGCGACGGCGGGGCGGGCCGGCACGGGGCATTCTTGAGAAGGAGCTTGAGATTGGGCTTGAAATCGGGCTTGAAGCCGGGCACGGACTTCGAGCGGCAGGCCAAGCAGTTGGATAAAGCCCTCGGCGAAGCGGGGGTTGTAGCGCGCCATGGAAAAGCTGGCGAGATCCTGCGAGTACAAGGAATAGGGCGAAGTGCGGCCGGCGACGGTCAGATTGCCCTTGAAGAGCCGCAGTGTGACGCTCCCGGTCACGGTCTGCTGGGTTGCCCGGACGAACTCGTCGAGCGCTTCGCGCAGGGGCGTGAACCACATGCCGAAATAAACCAATTCGGCGTATTTGAGCGCGACGTGCTGCTTGAAGTGGGCCGTCTCGCGGTCGAGGCAAAGCGCCTCGAGCTCCTGATGCGCCGTCACCAGCAGCGTTCCGCCGGGCGTTTCGTAAAGCCCGCGGGACTTGATTCCCACGAAGCGGTTTTCCACCAGGTCCACGCGGCCAATGCCGTGCCGCGCCGCCCGGCCGTTCAATTCCGCGAGCAGAGCGACCGGGGCAAACCGCCGGCCATCCACCGCCACCGGAATGCCCTCTTCAAACTCAAGCCGCACCTCATCCGGTGAGTCCGGAGCTTCCTCGGGCGAACAGGTCCATTGCCAGACCGATTCGTCGGGAGCCCATGCCGGGTCCTCGAGCGGACCACCTTCGTGGCTGAGGTGCCAGAGGTTGCGGTCGCGGCTGAAGAGGTTCTTCCTGGTTTGCGTGACCGGCACGCCACGGCTGGCGGCATAGGCCAGAGCGTCTTCGCGCGACTGGATGTCCCACTCGCGCCAGGGGGCGATGACGCGGAGATCCGGAGCCAGCGCCCGGTAGGTCAACTCGAAGCGGACCTGGTCGTTGCCTTTGCCGGTGCAGCCGTGGGCAACCGTGTCGGCGCCGACCTGCCGCGCAATCTCCACCTGGCGTTTGGCCAAGATGGGCCGGGCGAAAGAAGTCCCGAGCAGGTATTTGTGCTCGTACACGGCGCCCGACCGGAGCGTGGGCCAGATGTAGCCGCTCAAAAATTCTTCGCGCAAGTCCTCGACCAAGGCGCGCGAAGCGCCCGTGGCAAGCGCCTTGGCGCGGGCGGCGGCAAGGTCCTCCTCTTGCCCCACATCGCCGATCATGGCGATCACTTCGCAACGGTAGTTTTCTTTCAACCACGGCACGATGATCGAAGTATCGAGCCCGCCCGAATAAGCAAGAACGACTTTTTGTGCCAAAGGAGTTCCTCCCCCAGGAATCAGAAAATAGAAATTAGAAATTGGAAAAGAGCTGAGCTTTTGTCTATTTTCTCTTTTCTATTTCTGTTTTGTTTGTCTCATGCGGCTGCTTCCACGCGCGTGCCCCGTCCGGGAGCTTCGGGATCGGATCGGAACACAGCGTCCGACAAAGCGCCTGGCTGCGCGCCGCCCACGATCGAAACCTGCTCGACGCCGGAGAGCAGCGCGCGCCGGCAAGCTTCGAGCTTCAAGACCATCCCGCCCGTGACTTTTCTCGTCCGGATGAGCGCCTCCAGATCGCGGGCTGAAATCCGCGGCAGGACGGCGGAACCGTCGAGCACTCCGGCTACGTCGGTCAGGTAGATCAACCGTTCGGCATGGCAAAACTCGGCGCAGGCGGCGGCCATGTGGTCGGCATTGATGTTGTAATATTCGCCGTCGCGCCCGGGCGCGATGCTGGCCGCTACCGGAACCATGCCGTTCACCCACAGGAGTTCGAGCAGCGTCGCATTGCAACCGGTGAGATAGCCCACAAAACCCAGGTCGGCGCCGCCGAGACTCATCTTCTCCGCCAGGAAGGTATCTCCATCGCCGCCGCAGATCCCGACCGCCGGTTGTCCGGCGCTCGCCAGCATGGCCACCAAGCGCTTGTTCACGAGGCCGGCCAGGACCATCAGAGCGGCGTCGCGCGTGGCCGGATCGGTGACGCGCAAGCCGTTCACAAAACGAGGTTCGAGCCCCAGCCGTTCCATTGTTGAAGTCAGGATTTTTCCCCCGCCATGAAGCACCAGCACCTCGTGGCCAACCTGGCTGACCTCGGCAATCTGGCGAGCGATGAGCCGGGTGGTCTCGGCCGATTCGAGCAGCGCTCCCGCGATCTTGACCACAATCCTCAAAGCAGACCCTTCTCTTCGGCAAAGCCCAGCATCAGGTTCATGTTTTGGATGGCCTGGCCGGCGGCGCCTTTGCCGAGGTTGTCGAGGCACGAGACAACCACCAGGCGCTTTCCCGCCGCATCCAGAGCGAAACCCAGGTCGCAGAAATTTGTCTCGACCACGTATTGCAGCTCGGGCAACCGGCCGCCAGCGAGCACGCGCACCATCGGCTTGCCCGAGTAGTAAGAACGAAAGAGACTTTCCACAGCATCGCGCTCGCGGCGTTCCCGGAGCCAGACGTAGATGCTCGAGAGAATGCCTCGCCGCACCGGCAGGAGATGCGTCGTAAAAATCAGACTTTCGGCCTCGAGGCCCAACTGCTCCAGAATCTCCGGCGTGTGCCGGTGGCGGAAAAGGTTGTAGGCGCGGAAATTGCCCTCGACCTCGACAAAGTGGGTTTC
>DATBWB010000159.1 GCA_036514995.1 Candidatus Acidiferrales bacterium | reverse complement strand
TACGATGCGCACCACCTTCCCCGCCCGCCGCCCGCCCGCCTGGAGGCTGGTTCGTCCCCCAAAAACGATCAGGATGTCTTTGCCGAGCGTTTCCCGCGCCTTTCGCTGCCCGACACGGATGCCTTCGGCCGCCGCTACCATCAGCGTGACCGAAACGATGCCCCAGGCGATCCCGAACATCGTCAGTGAGCTGCGCAACTTGTGCGCCAGGAGGTTGCCAACCGTCTGGGCGACCAATTCCCGGAAGAACATACCCCTGCCCTCGGCTCTCTTCTTGAACTTGCGCAGACGGGAGCGACTGGGTTCCCTCGCAAGAACCCTGCCGCTTGACCGCATCGCCGTACCGATCCTGACCGGCTCGGCTAAAGCTATGCCCTGACCCCGCCAAAATGAGTCGGGGCAAACTCCCGGTGCCCGGGCGAAGCGCTACTTCAGCAGGTGCTCTTGGATGAACGCCACGGTCGAGTAGAACTGGAAATCCTGGTTCTTCTTTTTGGCGAAGCCGTGGCCTTCATCCTTGGCCATCAGGTACCAGACCGGCGTGCCATTCTTGCGCACGGTGGCAACCATCTGTTCGGACTCGGATAGCGGGACGCGGGGATCGTTCTTGCCCTGAATGACAAAGAGGGGCTTCCGGGTTTTCTCGGCCTTGTTGAGCGGGGCGATGCGCTCGAGGTACTCGCGCATCTTGGGGTCGCGCTCGTCGCCATATTCGACGCGCCGCAGGTCGCGCCGGTAGCTTTCAGTGTTCTGGAGAAAAGTCACGAGATTGGAAGGGCCCACAATGTCCACCGCACAGCGAATGCGGTCATTGTAATTCGTGGCCACCGCCAGGGTCATATGGCCGCCGTAGCTGCCGCCGGTGACCATGATGCGGTCGGCGTCGAGCTCGGGCTGCGTCGGGATCCAATCGAGCAGCGCGCCGATATCCTTGTAGGACTCCTCGCGCAGGAAGCCATTGTCGAGCTTCAGGAACGTCTTGCCGTACCCGGCCGAGCCGCGGATATTCGGGAACAGGATAGCCACGCCCAGTTCGTTCAGGTAATAGTTTGTCCGCCCGAGGAATACCGGACGGTACTGAGACTCCGGGCCGCCGTGGATGTTGATGAGGACCGGCCGTTTTCCGGTGAATTTCGCCGGGGGCCGATACAAGACCCCCGAGATCATCCGGCCGTCGAAGCTCTTCCAGCGGACCAGTTCCGGCTCGGCGAAGCTTTCCGTATTGAGCCCGCTCGTTTCGCTGTAGGTCCAGCGCCCGATCTTTCCAGTTTTGAGGTCGAGCGAATAGACGTCGGCGGTGGAGCGGGCGGAGGAAAGAGCGAAGCCGAGGTCCCTCCCGTTCTCGTGCCAACGGAGTCCCGCGATCACGCCGATGGGGAGCCTGGGCACGGGTTTCTCTTTGCCGGTCGCGGTGTCGAGCAGACGCAAAACGCTGAGCCCGTCCTCGTTGGTGATGAAGGCGAGTGTCTTCCCATCCGGCGAGAGGTCAAAATCCTCCACGTCCCAATTGATGTGGCGGGTCAGGTAGGTGTGCGCCTTCGTGGCCAGATCAACGTAGGCCAGCCGCTGGAATTCGGAATCCTTGTCAGTGGTAACGTAGATGCCCTTGCCATCTTTGCTGAACTGTCCGCCGCTGTAGGCCACTTTTTCGGCGCCACCCTTGGGCGTGAGCAACGTCTTCTCGCCGCTCGCCGCATCGACCAACCACAGATAGCTTTCGTTGATGGAGATGTACTCCCCCACGAGGATTTTGCGGTCGTCCGGCGACCAGTCGAGCGGTGACCAGCCCGCGCCTTTCAGCTCCCCGAGCAGCCGATCAGTCTTCGCGTCGGAGGGATCCATCACCTGCAGATCGAGGAAGATGCCCTCCGGAGTGGGCCGCAACCGTCCGTAAGCGAAGCGATCTCCGGCATTGGACCAGCGTCCCCCGGTGTGCCGCGACTTCCCATCGGTGAGCAGGGTAATGTTGCCGGTGGCAAGGTCGTAGCGGTAGCCCTGAGCGACTTCGTTGCCACCGACATCCTTCATGAATATGAAGAAGTCTCCCCGTTTCGGGCTGTAGGAGGCCCCGCCCACGCGGTCGGGGAAAAAGGTGAGCTGCGTGCGCGCGCCTCCGGGGAGTTTCACCAGATGAACCTGCGGGGTGTCGGCGAAGCGCGTTGAAATCAGCATCTCGCGTCGGGTCGGGTGCCAGCTCTGCAGCGAGGCTGAACGGAACTCGGTGTAGCGGCCGACCGTCTCGGCGAGCGCGGCTGGAATTTTCGGGATGCCCTCGACCACCAGGTTGTCGCCCGGCGCAATCTCGCCGGTCTGGCCGCCTGCCGGGGTGGCGAGAACAGCGCAGAAGAACAGAACAGCCACAACATACGAAAAGCGTTTCATCGGTCTTCTCCCTGAGAAGGGTTTCGCTTTGTCATACGCCCTTGTAGAGCAAAAAGTTTCTGAAATCAACCCGAAGAGGGCATCCCGCCGCCATGAAACAGCCCCGCCTGAGCCGCTGTGCTAGAATGCGGTGGGGCGGAGTTTGGATGTTCAAGAAGATTCTGATTGCCAATCGCGGGGAAATCGCCATCCGGGTGCTCCGCGCCTGCCGCGAGATGGGACTGGCGGCTGCGGCCGTCTATTCCGACGTGGATCGAAAATCGCTGCACGTGCGCATCGCCGACGAGGCCTATCCCATCGGCCCCGCGCCGGCCACGGAGAGTTACCTCCGCATCGACAAGCTCTTGGAGGTGGCGGGCAAAGCCGGCTGCGACGCGCTTCATCCCGGCTATGGCTTTCTGGCGGAAAATCCGGCGCTGGCCCGGGCCTGCCGGGAAAACGGAATCGTCTTTATTGGTCCGAGCGCGGAGGCGATGCAGCGCATGGGTTCGAAGACCGCTGCGCGGAAGATCGCCGTATCCGCCGGGGTGCCGGTGGTGCCCGGGATGACCACCCATCTCGCATCGGTCGAGCAGGCCAGGCAGCTCGCCCGCGAATTTGGCTACCCGCTCATGCTCAAGGCAGCCGGCGGAGGTGGCGGGAAAGGGTTGCGGCTGGTGCGCACGCCGGAGGAGTTGCCGGCGGCCTTCCGCGATGCTCAAAGCGAAGCCGAGAACGCGTTTAACGATCCGGCGCTTTACATCGAGAAGTACCTGGAACGCCCGCGGCACGTGGAGATGCAAATCCTGGGTGACGAGCATGGCAACGTTGCCTACCTGGGCGAGCGCGAATGTTCGATCCAGCGTCGTCACCAGAAGGTGATTGAGGAGTCGCCTTCGCCCATTGTGACGCCGGAGCTGCGCGCGCAAATGGGCGAGGCGGCGGTTCGGCTGGCCAAGGCGGCCGGTTACACCAATGCCGGCACGGCTGAATTTCTGGTGGCGGAGCGCTCCGCCGATAGTGAGTCCGGCCTGAAGTTTTATTTCCTCGAAATGAATGCGCGCTTGCAGGTGGAGCATCCCGTGACGGAGCTGGTCACCGGCTTGGACCTGGTGAAGTTGCAAATTGCCGTCGCCGCCGGGGAAAAGCTTCCGTTCGCGCAATCGGATGTAAAGCTCCGCGGCGCGGCGATGGAGTTGCGCGTCTATGCCGAGGACCCCGATAACAACTTCTTTCCGTCGCCCGGCACGGTCACTCATCTGCGCCGGCCGCTGGGGCCCGGCATCCGCCTCGACGAGTGTGTTTTTGAGGGCTGGACCGTGCCGCTTGAATACGACCCCTTGCTCGGCAAGATGATTGCCTGGGGCAACGACCGGCAGGAAGTGATCCTCCGGTTGAAGCGTGGCCTGGCGGAATACGCGATCGGCGGAATCAAGACCAACCTTTCCTTCTTTCGTCAGATTCTGGATCATCCGGATTTCTTGGCCGGACGGCTCGATACCGGGCTGGTTGACCGGATGCTGGCGGAGCGCCGCCATATAGGAGAGGACCAGCGCGAGAGGGTGGAGCGGCTGGCGGCGCTCGCCGCCGTTGTCTTTGCGTGCTCGACTCCGGGCCGGGATGGCGCCTCTCGGGTTGCCGGACGAAGCGAGAGCCGCTGGAAGATCGCGGGCCGGCAGGCACTGTTGGATCGCAAGCCGCGCCCATGAAATTTGGGGGGTGAGCCAAGGTTACGCGATGAAGCGCGAAGTCCAAATTGGCGAGCGAACTCATCTGGTCGAGCTGTTGACCGATGCTTCGGGGTCATCCGGCCATGTGGACGGCGCCGCGCTGGCAGCCGACTTTGCCGAAATCCGTCCCGGTCTTTATTCGGTTCTCTGGGAAGGGCGATCCTATGAAGTTCGCGTCGAACCCGCCGCCGCGCCTGAGGGCCTTCGCGTCCACGTCGGCGGGGCCCAATCGGGCGGGTTCGGTTCGGGGGCGTACGAATTCGTCGTCCGGGTGCACGACCCGCGCCGGCTGCGGCGCAGGGAGGCGGGCGGATTTGAGACAGCCGGTCGCCAACAGGTCGCGGCGCCGATGCCGGGCCGGGTGGTGCGTGTGCTCGTTCAAGAAGGCGATTCGGTCGAGGCCGGTCAGGGCCTTCTCGTCGTCGAGGCCATGAAGATGCAGAATGAAATCCATTCGCCCAAGAAGGGCACGGTCGAAAAGATTTTCGCTACCGCTGGCTTGGCCGTAAACGTCGGCGAAACGCTGGTCATCGTGGCGTAAGTGCCACTCGAATTCGAAACTCGAAAAACGAAAATTGAAACTCGGAAATCAACCGCGCCATGGATCGTCTGTTCCGATTTTCGAATTTCGCTTTTCGACTGACGAGCTCTACTTTTGCTGAGTTGCGCCAGTGGGCGCAGCTTGGGCGGGCAGTTTGCCGGCGGATTCGAGGATTTGCTGGGCGAGGTAGTTGGTCGTTTTGGCTTCGCTGCGGAGTTGTTTCAGGTAGGCGTCGAGCAGCAATTGCACCTTGCGGTTGCGCAGGTTTTCCCGGATGGAACTTTGGACCACCGGGTCGGCGAGATCGCGCTGGCCGGCCGGTTCGCGGGCCAGCAACTTCAAGATGCGGTAACCGTCGCGCGTCGAGATCACGCGGCTGGTCTCGCCGACTCGCAAAGCCAGGATCGTCTGTTTGAGCGCCGGCGCAGCGCGCTCCAGTCCTGAGGCAGCGATGTAGCCCATGTCGCCGCCCGTCGTCGCGCTGATCGGGTCTTCGGAATAGTCTTCTGCCAGGCGGGTAAAATCCTCACCATTGCCGAGTCGCTCCTCGAGCATGCGCAACTTCTGGCGCGCCGCCGCCTCTGACTTGGCGTCATCGCCCTTGCGATTGCGGATCTGAGCTTCGCCGTGGGGTGTGACCAGGATGTTGGCCACCCGGTACTGCGCCTCGGCCCGGTTAAAGAGCGCGCGGTTCGAGTCGTAGAAGCTCTGGATGTCGGCGTCGCTGATTGTGATCTTGGCGATGATTTCTTTGTTGATGAGTTTTTGCGTCGTCAAACCGCGGCGCACGTCCTGTTTCAAATCCTCCACGGCGGTGCCCTGTTCTTTGAGCCGCCTTTGAAATTCTTCCTCGGTGTACGGGCTTTTGAGTTCGGTGAACTTGTCCTCGACTTCGCCATCGGTGGCGATGAGCCCGAGCCGGGAGGCGCGAGCGAAGAGAATCTGGTTGTTGATGAGTTCCTCGAGGATATTGAGCTTCAGGCTGAGGGCTTCTTCGCTCGAAGGAGTTTCGCCGCCCTGCTGCAGCCCGCGGCTGCGAAAGTATTTCTCCACCTCGGCCCGCTTGATCTCTTTGCCGTTCACCACCGCCCACGCTTCCGTGGAAGGGGTGCCGCCCCGGTTGCAGCCGCCAAGAAACAGAGGAGGCAGCACGAGCAGAGCGAGCCCCGCAACAGTGACGCTACGAACAGCGGGGCTGCGAAAGCTAATGGGTGGATTCCTCAACTTCATGCCATGTAGCTTGCTCGCCGCGGCCAGCGCCCGGCGATGGTTTCCCGCTGGCGAAGATCATGCCTTGGTCACGCGGCCGGCACGAATGCAAGCCGCGCAAACGCGCATGCGCCGGCGGCTGCCGCCCACCACCACGCGCAAGCGTTTCAGATTGACGTTCCAGCGTCGCGACGTCACGTTATGGGCGTGGCTGATGCGGTTGCCCACCTGCGGCCCTTTGCCGCAGACCTCACACCTCTGAGCCATTCCGTGTTCCTCAGACAGGTATTTCGCCGAACGCGAAAACCAGCATGCTAGCACGGACCCTCCGGGCTTGCAAACGCGCTATCCGGCTGCCAGGAGATCAATCTCGACGCGGGCGTCGCGCGGCAGCCGGGCCACTTCCACTGTGGCGCGCGCCGGGGGCGAAGCCGGGAAGAATCGGCCATAGATCTCGTTCATGGCCGAAAACTCGTTCAGATCTTTCAAATAGACCGTGGTCTTGACGACGTGGGCAAAAGATAGGCCAGCCGCTTCGAGGATCGCCTCGAGGTTTTTCATCACCCGTTCCGTCTGCGTCTTGATGTCGCCCGTGATCATCTGGCCGGTGGCTGGATCGATGGGAATCTGGCCGGAAGCGAAGAGCCATCCGCCGGCGCGCACCGCTTGCGAATACGGCCCGATCGCCCTGGGTGCTTTCTCAGTGGAAACGATTTGTCGCACAAGACCTCCTTGGGGAGCGCTGGGCTAAGGCCGCGGCAGGCGGATGACGTCATATACGCCGGGGATTCTTTTGAGCGAGGCGATGATTCGTTCGAGCTGTTTTCGATCCATGATGTCGAGGCTCAGGTCGATTTGCGCCCGCTGGTTGCCGGTGCGCGCTTCGAGATTTTTGATGTTCAGCTTCTCATCCGATATGATGGAGCTGATTTCCTTGAGCAGGCCGGGGCGGTCTTCGGTCGCAAGGCTCAGCCGCACGGGGAAAGCATCTCCGCCGGTGGACGTCCATTCGACACCAATGCTCCGCTCGCTGCCGTAAAGCAAATTTTGAACATTCCGGCAATGGCTTGCATGCACGGCCACGCCCTTGCCGCGAGTGATGTAGCCGATGATCTCCTCGCCGCGGATGGGGTTGCAGCACCTGGCGCGATAGACCATCAAGTCGCCATGACCTTTCACCAGGATCATGGCATCGCGAATCCCCAGGACTTTTTTGACCGCGCTCGCCAGCCGGGAGGCTTTTTCTTCCGGCCGGGGCTCGCCGAGGGGACGCCCGGCCAGTTTGGAGAGAACTTGCCGGGCTGACCAGCGGCCGTAACCGAGGTTGGCGTAGAGGTCGTCGCCATTCTGGCAATGGTGCTCATGGGCGAGCCGGGCAAAATCCTGCTCCGAATACTTTTTCAGTGAAATGGCGTAGCGCCTGGCGCATTTCTCGAAAATTTTCTTGCCCAGTTCGATGGCCCGCTGGCGCTCGTGGACGGAAAGCCAATGACGGATCTTGCCTCGGGCGCGGGAGGTTTTGACAAAACTCAGCCAATCGCGGCTGGGGCCACGGCCGGCCTGGGTCAAGATTTCCACCACGTCGCCATTCTGGAGCCGGGTCCGCAGCGGGACAATCCGGCCGTTCACCTTGGCGCCGATGCATTGGTGGCCGACTTCGGTATGGACGGCATAAGCGAAATCCACCGGCGTGGCATCGCGCGGCAGGGAAAGGATCCGGCCCTTGGGCGTGAAGGCATAAACTTCTTCCGGGTAGAGGTCGAGCTTCAGCGTGGAGAGGAAGTCGCCGGGCTGCTGCATCTCGCGCGCCCATTCGACCAGATGGCGCAGCCAGGCAATCCGCTGATCGTCTTGAGCCGAGGCTTCCTTGCCATCTTTGTATTTCCAGTGAGCCGCGATGCCCTCCTCAGCGATGCGGTGCATCTCGTGGGTTCGGATCTGAACCTCGAAGGGCTGGCCGGTGGCCGTCACCACGGTGGTGTGCAGCGATTGGTAAAGGTTCGGCCGGGGCATCGCAATATAGTCCTTGAAGCGGCCCGGCACCGGCCGCCATGCCTGATGAATGACGCCCAGAGCGGCGTAGCAATTCTTGACCGTGTCGGTAAGCACCCGGACCGCCATCAGATCAAACACCTGATCGAGAGCCACCAGACGCTGCTTCATCTTCTGGTAGAGGCTGTAGATGCGTTTGATGCGGCCTTCGACCTTGGCGGGGATGCCGGCCTCGGCAAGCTGCTTCTGCGTGCTTGCCCGAACTTCCTCGAGGAAGCGCTCGTTCACCTTGCGCTTCGATTCCATGGTTTCGGCAAGTTCGTGGAACGTTTCGGGCTCGAGGAAGCTCAGGGCGAGGTCTTCCAGCTCGCCGCGAACTTTGCCCATGCCGAGACGGTGAGCGAGCGGGGCGTAAATTTCCAGCGTTTCCCGGGCAATGCGCTCGCGCTTTTCCGCCGGGAGGAAGCCAAGCGTGCGCATGTTGTGCAGGCGGTCCGCCAGCTTCACCAGCACCACCCGGATGTCTTCCACCATCGCCAGGACCATTTTCCGTACGTTCTCGGCCTGGCGGGCTTCCGGGGCGAGCAAGTCGAGGCGGCTGATCTTGGTGACGCCTTCGACCAGCCGCGCCACTTCCGCGCCAAACTCCTTTTTCACTTCCTCGATGGGTATCTGGGAGTCTTCCACCACGTCGTGAAGCAGCCCGGCGCAAATGGTCGTCACGTCGAGCTTCATCTCGGCCAGGACCTTGGCCACTTCCAGGGGGTGGGAAAGATAGGGCTCGCCCGATTCGCGGACTTGCTGGCGGTGGTGCTCGGCGCTGAAGGCATAGGCCCGGCGGAGCATGCTCAGATCGGCGCCCGGGCGGCTCTCCTCGACCTGCTTATAGACCTCCTCAAAGCGCGCCGTCGTCGCCCGATCCTGCTTGGAGGTGGAGAGCGAACTGCCCCGACTGGCCATCATTCGAATATTGTAGCTCAGGCCAGGGGAATTTGCCCGCCAGCCCGGTGACGGGCGAGCCTCGGGCACTCCCGAGGCTTCGGGACTGGATTCGGGCTCGAGCCGCGCCGGCCTTGCCCCGGACAAAGATGCAAGTCGTAACCGGCAAAGGTGGGACGCGAGTACTCTCGATTCGGGGCCGGCGGTCGGAGCTCGCTGCCGGAGGCAGGCAGGGAAACCTTCTTCGGGATGCGGCTGGCGAAAGGTGGTCCCCGGCCGGCTGCGGCCACGCTTTCCTCAAGGAAGCGCGATGGTCTCCTCGACCGAGCTACTGGGCGGCACCCTCCTTGCCGCCACGAATCTCTTTGATTTTTTCGACGATGGCGTCGGCCTGGCTGGTCAAGCCGGCACGCTCGGCGGCTTCGACCAGGTCGGCTTTTTCGCGGTAAAGAAGGTTGAGGTAGGCCAGGGCGTCAATGTAGTCGGGTTTGATTTCGATCGCCTTTTTCAGGGCTTCGATGCCCTCCTCGACCACCGGCCCATTTGACTTGGCAAGTTCCAGCCGCGGCTTGACCGGGATGGGGTCCTCGGGGCGGGCAAGCTTGAGCTTGTTGCGCAGTTCGTTGCGCGGCTTGAAAGAGAGCGTCCAGTCAATCACCCCGATGTAGTAGTAGGGTTCCGGATCGTTCGGCTCGAGCACGGTCAGCTTCCGCTGCCACTCCTTGGCGTCCTCCATCTGGTTCATGTTGAAGTAGAGCCCGCCGATGCCCTTGATGCTGCCGATGTTGTTCGGATCCATCTCCAGCACTTTCTTGAATTCGGCAATCGCCTGTTCGCCGACATTGATGTTTTCCGGGGAGGGAGCGCCGGGGATGTACTGGCTGGCGTAAGCGGTGGCGAGATAAAGCCGGGCGTTGATGAGGGAAGGATCCAGCTCAATGGCCTGCCGGAAATGTTCGATGGCGGTATTAAACTGAGCGACCTTGTAAGCCTGAACGCCCTTGTTGAGGTGGTCGCGAGCCTTGAGCTTGTTGCAGCCGGTGGCGGCGAGCGCCAGTGTGGCCACACCCAGAAGGACGGCAAAACGTCTCATGCGTGACTCCTGCTTTAAGGATAGATAATACGCCTCGCCGATCACCCGCCCCGGCGGCACCCGGCTCAGGCGGGGAAGGCGCGACTACTCACCCGCTTCGATCTTGGCGGTGATGAGCCCGACCTTGTCGATGCCGGCGCCCCGCATAATATCAATCGCGCGGGCCACTTCGCCAAAGTTGATCTTTTCGTCTCCCTTTACGAAAGCGACCTTCTCGGCGCGCAGCTTGAAAATCTCCTCCAGCCGCGGGCCGAGCGTCTCCCAACTGACGGGCAGCTCATTGATCTTGATCTGCTGTGTCACGCAGGCCGGGTTCGGGCACAGCACCTGGACGACAATCACCCGGGAAGGGTCGGGAGCGGTTTCCGGTCGCCGGTCGGGGTTCGGCTGAGGAACCAGAGCGTCGAGCCCCTTCGGCACCAATGGCGTGATCACCATGAAAATGATGATCAGCACCAGCAGGACGTCAATCAGCGGCGTTATGTTGATGTCCGCTTTGGGACCTGATCCAGGTTCACCAACTGCTATGGCCATTTTCTTCTCCCTTTATGGGCGCAAGTTACTGCCGTCGCCGACATCCCCTGGCAAACACTCCTCCGGCCCAGGAGGGCGCCGCGCCGGGTTCCGTGCCGGCCGGCATAGGGTTCAGGCGGAGGCAGAGTTGGCTAGTGCCGTTCCAACTATTTTGGGCTAAGTTCTTCATGGACTCAGCACGTATGACTAATTATGTCGCTCCAGTGCCGTTCCAACTTGATGAGCCTATACATCTCGATCCTGTATGATCAATAAAGCATGCCCTGTGAC
>DATBWB010000158.1 GCA_036514995.1 Candidatus Acidiferrales bacterium | reverse complement strand
GGCGAAAAGACCAAGTAGTAATTCGCGCCGTAGTTGCGGGCATTGGTCTGCCCGGGCGCTCCCAGCGGATCGTAAAGCACAACATAGCTGCGGTCAGGGTAGCCTTCCTGGAAGCGCAAGTAGCCGTTCGTGCGCTCGATCATCAGATTGATTTGGGGTTGATACACGGCCAGTTGACGCTCCATCTCCGGCCGCGAACTTTCCCAAAGCCGGGCCATGCCCGCCTCCCGGTAGAAATCCCGGATCAGCTCATCGAGCCCGTCGAGCGCCAGGACGTCCGGCGGCAGTTCGCTCTCCGGCATGGCGAAGGGAAAGTTCGGTGGCCCGCCGATCACAAGGGCAAAGGAGACATATTGAGCGAGTTCCGCACTCGGGTCTTCACGATGGTGATCCACAAAGAACTTCTTGAGCGCAGTCAACGAGGGAGCTTCGCTCTGGGCCAGGCGGGCGCGAACCCGGTCGCGCACCGGGTTCGGCCAGGCATAGGCGCCGGCGTCGTATCCGGCAGCGTTAATGGCAGCCATCACGGTGAAAACAGTCGGACTCGTATCCAGCGAAACCCTGAGCTGGGCGGCCGCGTCTGGAGCCAAGCCCAGCCAGGCTGCTGCGAAAAGGGTCAGCCGCCGTGACAGTTTGGATGGATTCACCGGTCGCGTGGTCAACTCTCCGTAGCGTACGCTCGGCGGCAACGCCGCCTCAGCGCGGGGCAGAAGGGGCGGTTGCTCAAGGTACCATCGGGCGAGTCTAGTCAAGCGATTCGGGCAAGTCAAGGCGGCTGGTGGTGCTCCAATTGTCTCCCCTTACGGAGTTGGCCCTTGGCAAGATCTCATGGTTGGACATGCGTCCGTTCAGCCCTGCGTGAACAGGTGGCAACGGCACTAGCCACGCACGTTCACGCGACGGAAGCTGAGGATCAGGCGGCCCGCGGTCGGCACGCCAAAGGCGGTCGCCGGATGGAAGCGGCTGAAAATGAGCAACTGGTCGAGTTGCCGCCCGAGCCTTGGCGACGCCGGACCAGAAAGCACCCGATAGTCGCCAGCGTGGCCGCGGGCATCCACCTGAACTTCGATCACGACCGTGTCGTCAATCGTGTTGAACTCAGAGGGCGCCGCGCTGACCAGTTGCGGCGGAGTGGCCAAGCTGAGGGGCACGTCGCCCACCACCGCGCCGCGCGGCATACCACCGAAAAACGATCCCATCAAAACCCCAAAGAAGATCAGGGTGGTCAGAACCCCGGTGGCGGTCGGCACCGCCAGCGGCCGCAGAACGTTTTCAAAGGCAAGCCCGCACCGCGCCCACCACATCGCCCTCTGCCGGGAAGCAAGCACGCGAATGGCCAGCGCCAAATCGGGTGGCGGGGCAAGGCGAGGCAAATTCAAGAGCACCTGCCGCAAACGCCGGTAGTATTTCAATTCCGCTTGGCAGCCCACACAAGTCTCCAGATGCTGGCCGAGAGCGCGATTCTGTTCCGCGGTGAGGGCCTCATCGAGGTAGCCCGCGAGATTCTTTCTGAACCCGGCGCAACTCATGACTCCCTCCCCGCCCCGGCGCGGCCTGTTCCGGCCTTGCGATGCCCGTTGAGATGAGGTTCGAGAATGGCCCGGAGAGCTTGGCGGCCGCGCAGGATGCGCGATTTCACCGTGCCCAGGGAGATCTCCAGAACGTCGGCAATTTCGTCGTACGCCATGCCCTCAATGTCGCGCAGCACAACGGCGGAGCGGTAGGGTTCAGCAACGGCCTGCAAGGCGCGATGCACCACCCCTTCCAGCTCGGCGCTCATGGCGGCCGCGAGCGGCGATTCGCCGCGATCCACCAGCGCCTCGCGCACCGCTGCCTTGCCCCATGATTCCTTCTCCTCGATGGCAACCTGGTGCCGCCAGTGCCGCCAGAACCACCGCTTCTGGTTGGCAGCTTCGCGGATAGCGATCCGATAGATCCAGGTTTTAATCGAACTCCCGCTATGAAAACCGTTGATGCCGCGGAACACCTTCAGAAACACTTCCTGCACCGTGTCCGCGGCGCGGCCCGAATCGCCAAGAATGCGAAACACGAGGTTATAGATCGCATCCTGATATTGAGCCACCAGCCAGGCAAAGGCCGTCTCCGAACCAGTGCGCAATTCCTGGACGAGTGCGCGCTCGTCGCAGGAAGTCTCGAAGGTGGCGATCAGTTCGCTCATGCCATGCGCCATGTCCGCCCACACCCTACCGAGAGCGTTACCTCTCCCTATATCCTTAGACACCAAATACCTCGCCTGGGTTTCCTCAGCCTCTATTAAGATACGCCGGAATTCCCTCGATGACAATCTTCGTTCGTGTAGGGCCGGTCTTCAGACCGCCCCGAGTCTTCTTCGTTCGTGTAGGGGCCGGTCTTCAGACCGCCCCGAGTCAGGTCAAGGGCAACAGGTCAAGGGCAAGCTGAAGCTTGCCCCTACATGGGCGGAGCGAACGTCGCACCGTTCCTCCTTTTCCCGATTCCTTGCGTTGACAATCCAATCGGCAAGATGCAAGAATCAACCGCCGTGGGGCTGTGGCGCAGTTGGGAGCGCGCCTGACTGGCAGTCAGGAGGTCGTGGGTTCGAATCCCATCAGCTCCACCAATTGCTCTCCCGATGCCCTTCTATAGCTAAGTCCTCCGCAGGGTTTCCACTGGTCGCTGAGCACTGGTCACCGAGCACTGTTGCTAGCGCGTCCCGATGACAATCGGGAAGGTCGTGGGTTCGAATCCCATCAGCTCCACCATATCTTTCAATCGTTTCCCTGAAAACAAAGAATCTAGCGGCACGCCCCCTGATTCAGGGGTTGTGTCTGATCTCCGATGGCGACCTCGCCGTCCTTGCCCTGGCCCTTCTTCCGCAGCCGGGTGTTTATTGACAAGATTTTACAAATTCCCAGGAAACTTTTTGTCCCAACTTGCGTCTTTAAAGACAGACCACAACAGGGGGGTAGGAAGTCCACCACCACAAGGCAACCGACCGAAAGACTTCCTACCCCTTTCTTTCCCCCACTACCAAACGATCTCATCCTTGAGCCCGTCGAGGCTGCTCCTAAAAAGCTCCTAATCGGTGAGAGAAAGCTGGGGAACCGGCGAGTGGTCTTATCGCTTGATTGGAGACTATTGCACGCTGACGGGCCGGGCCATCTCTTCGACCGTGACGTGCGCTCGGAACATAGCCTGGGGCGAGCCGCGGCCCCAGCGAAGCACTTCCCATCGGGCTTTGAGATACTTCACGCCGGGGAAATCAGCGAGGTCAAGCACCACCTGGGTGCGCCCCGAGTAGAAGCGCTGCGGAAATTTCACCAGCGGCCTGGCGATGAAGTTGCTGCCGTCCTCGGAACCCCAGATCGAAACGTCCAGCGATTCCTGCTCGATCATCGCCTCAATGACCATCAAGCAAAGAAAAGAGCGCCCCGCGGGAACTTCTACCGGACTTCCTTCCCCGTTCGAGCTGAGTACGCTCCCGCGTGGCAAGAGTTCCGCCGTCATGGATGCTCCCGATGGTCCATCGTGCCTCGCCTACCCGCCGCCCATGGTGAAGCCTCGCGGTGAACCGCGGCGGGCGTGCGCCACCCGTTAAAGAAAGCACGGAATTTTAGCACAGGCTGAAGCCGCCAATCAGTTCCACGATCTCTGCCGAGACCCCTGCGCGTATCCGCCTCTCACCTTTTGGCGGGACGGAGCGACTTCAGCCGTCGGGCTGCGTCGTCGAGCGTCTGGTCGGTTTTACAAAAACAGAAGCGAACCTGTTGCCGCCCAGCCGAGGGCGCGTGGTAGAAACTGCTCCCGGGCACCGCTGCTACCCCGATCTGTTCCAACAGAAAGCGGCAGAAACAGACGTCGTCTTCGGCGTCAAAAGCGCTAATGTCCGTCATGATGTAGTACGCGCCTTCGCATTTCGAGCAATGGAAGCCAGCTTCCTCAAGAGCAGCCAGCAGGCGGTCGCGCCGCAACTGGTAGGCGCGGCTGAGCTCGGCATAGTAAGCATCGGGCAGCGAAAGCGCCACCGCCCCGGCTTCCTGCAACGGCGCCGCCGCCCCCACCGTGACAAAATCATGGACCTTGCGAATCCCGCCGGTGATTTCCGGGCAGGCAACCGCCCATCCAACCCGCCAGCCTGTCACGCTATAGGTTTTGGAGAGGCCGTTGATGGTGATGGTGCGGTCGCGCATGCCCTCCAGGGTGGCGATGGAAACATGTTGCCAGCCGTCATAGAGGATGTGTTCGTAGATTTCGTCGGTAATGGCCAGCACGTCCCACTTCACGCAGAGGTCGCGAATCATTTCGAGTTCAGCGCGGCGAAAGACCTTGCCGGTAGGATTGTTCGGCGTGTTCAAGATGATGCCTTTGGTGCGATCGTTGAACGCAGCGGCCAGTTCCTTCTCATCCAGGCGCCAATCGGCCATGCCGCCTCCCGAAGCTTCCGGACGGGAGGGGTGGAGCGCCACAAAGCGCGGCCGAGCAGAGGAAAGGATGGCGTCCGGCCCGTAGTTCTCATAAAACGGCTCGAAGATCACCACCTCGTCGCCGGGGTTGATGACCGCCATCATGGCGGAGAGCATCGCCTCGGTCGCGCCGCAGCAAACGGTGATCTCTCGCTCGGGGTCGATCTCGAGTCCCTGCCAGCGCTTCATCTTGGCGGCGATGGCATCGCGCAGGCTTTTTGCTCCCCAGGTGATGGCATACTGGTTGACGTCCCGGCTGATGGCCTCGATGGCGGCTTGTTTGACCTCTGCGGGCGCGGGAAAGTCAGGGAAGCCCTGAGCCAGGTTCACGGCCTCGTGCTGCATCGCCAGCCGGGTCATCTCGCGGATGACCGATTCAGTGAAACGGCCGGCTTTTCGAGAAAGGATGCGCTTCCCCGCCAAAAACGCTTTTCCCGTTATCCCTGAACTGCCTTGGGCGGGCTTGCCCGGCATGGCCCCGTACGGGTTCATCTGCATTTCACCGGCGGGAATAGATCTCCCGGTAGAGCTTATAATTTCGCAAAATGACCTGAACATACTCGCGTGTTTGCGAGTAAGGGATATTTTCCACAAACGTTTGCGCGTCCGCTTCTTGCCGAGTTTCCAGCCAATGCTGCACAGCCTCTTCCCCGGCATTGTATGCAGCCAGAGCCAGCTCCGCGCCACCCCGCCACGGCGGCCCCCAACGGGCATCGCCGAACATCTTCATCAACTGAGCCAGGTAGTAGCACCCGTAATTGATATTGTAGTCCGGATCGGTGAGCCGGGAGAGCCGAAAGCGCTGCCGGCGCTCGCCTGCCAGCCGCTTCGCCGTTGCCGGCATCAATTGCATCAGGCCAACCGCGCCAGCGCTGGAAACGGCTTGCGGAGCGAAAGCAGACTCCTGGCGGATCAACGCCGCCACCAGCAACGGATCGAGCCGGTGCCTCTTCGACCATTTCCGAATAAGCTTTTCATAAGGCACGGGAAAAAGCATGCGCCAGAGCTCGAGCGGGACTTCGTCCATGCGCCGCGAGAAAAAGTCGGGATAGAGACGCCACAGCGCATCAAAGGCTTCCGCCGTCCGGCCATGCGTGTGGGCGTCGCGCGCTAACTCCAACAAAATCGCCGGCCAAGCGACCAGCCGGCTGGCGGTCCGCAGCTCAGCCGCCGCCAGGTCGTCAAGCGCGATCAACCGCAAGTCGAGATAGCGTTGCCAGCGGACACGAGCCGCTTCCGGAGCGGGCGTGTTGGTGTCCGGCAATTCCCCCGCCGGCGAAATTTGTTCGAGCCATTCCGGCGCCGGTTCCGCGCTCACCCACCAGCCGGCTGCCCAAAGCCTTCGCCCGGCATCCTGGGAAAAATAGTTGTGCGGAAACCGCCGGCTGAGCGCTTGGTAGAAGGGGCGTGCTGCGTTGTAGTTTTCTATTTCCGCCAACCGGCCCAACCAGTAAAGCGCATCCGGAACTTGAAGCGAGTTGGGGTATCGCTCGATGAACTCGCGCAGCAGGCGGCTGGCTTCGGGCAAGCCGCTCAAGTATGCATGCCACGCCACTTTCCATCGCGCTCTCTGGACGTAGCGACCGTTCGGAAAGCTTTCGGTGACTCGACTGTAGAATTGGGTGGCCTGCGCGTCGTTGTTCTTCAGCAGGTAGTAATTGCCCGTCGCGAAAAGGATTTCCTCGTGCCACGGACTTTCCGGGATTCGGGCGCTCGCCTGGGTGACCACCGCGAGCATCTCTTTTTCGAGATCCAGGGCGCGATAGCTCTGGCTGAGGTAGAAAAGCCGCTCGGCTTCAGAAGGCCCGTCAGCCAGTTCGAACGCAGCCAGATGTTGGATGGCGCGATCCATCTGTTCCTGTTGGAAGAAGCAGCCCCCCAAGCGCGCCACAGCAGCGTCTTTTTCAGCCCCGGCAGTCGCCCGGGCCAACTCTTCATACTCGATTTCGGCTTGCCGCCAACGGCGCGCGGCGTAGAGCGAGTCCGCACGAGCCAACCGGCGCGCAGTCGAAACTTTCGGCAAGTTCTCCCCGAGAACAGTTTCGAGGCGGGCCAGCGCGCCCCCCGCCGCCGTTGCTGCTTCCCCATTCACAGGATAGCCGTAATAAACTCGCTGGTAGGTTTCCGCCGCTTGGGGAAGCTGATGGGCCGCCTCGTAAGCTCGCGCCAGGACAACAAGCAAGGCGGGGCGGTGCTCTGCGGGGCGAAAGGCTTGGAGGCTCTCGATCGCTTTTTCCGCTCGCCCTGCCTCGAGCAACCATGCGGCGCGCTTCTCGACGGCGTTATCCGTCAACAAACTGTCGGGATACTTTCCCGGAAAGTCTGCCAGAGTTTCGGCAGCAGCCTCGTAATTTTTCTGTGCGGCAAGAGATTGAGCGAGATACCACTCGGCGTAGTCGCCAAGGTGCGCCTCGATCCCTTCCGGAGCTGAGGCTGATCCCCCCCAAGCCAGTGCGGCCTGGCGAAACCACCCCTCGGCTTCGGCGTAGCGCGCGAGTCCAAAATCTCTATGACCGAGCAAAAGGGCAGCCAGCGGCCCCAATGAATCCTTGGCGTGCCGCCGCGCAAACTTTTCGAGGGCAAGGTAAGCGCCGGATTGCGCCTTGCCAGGTGCCTCTCCGGTACGGGACTCCTCCTGAAGACGATGCGCCAAAAGCGACAGTTGCTGCCTGGCCTGAGCGGCCGATTCCAGCCGCGACATGGCGGCGCAAGTCGAGCCGGAGAAAAAGACCAGCAGTGTCAGCCTGCAGAGGGTGGCGCGGAGCAAGAACCGGCTCAGCATGGAATTATGGTCGGCGTCTGCCTTGCCTGCGCGAGGCAGACGTCATCCGGGTCAGCGCGAAGCGAATTCTCTCCCGTACAACGGGATTGCCATTATAACCGTTTCGGTCCCCGTCAACGGCGAGCGGCTGGTAGCGGATAGGGATAGTGGCCGAGTGCCGCCGGATCGCCTTCAGCGAGAACGGAAAGTACTTCGTTGTAGAAATGGTCGATCGGATGGTGAGTGATGCGGGCAAAGCGGCGCTCATAAATCTCGCGGCTCTTGTCAATCTCGTCTTTCAGCCGGTTGTAAAGGTCCTTGTTCTTGCGCCCTTGATTTACCTGGTCGCGCTTGTAGAGCAAGATGTCCTGTACGGCGACGCGGGCAAACTTCTGCGCCCTGCGGTGCAAATCCTGTTCTTCTGCCGAAAGTCGCCCCATGTCAAACTGCTCTTGGACGGGGAGCGGTTCGGCAGCAGTCTCGGCCGGCTCGGGCACAGAGACTTCCTCCGAGGGCAGGTGCACGATCTCGAGTTCCAGCTCTTCCGGAGGGGGTGAGACGGCAGGCCGTGGAGCAGCGGTTTTAATTCTTTCCTCCACCGCGGGCGTCGGCGGCGCGAGAACCGGTGGTTCCTCCGGTTGGGCCAGGACTGCTTGGCGCGAGAAACCGCCGCTGGCGAAGGTTGAAATCACCCGAATCGCCGCCGCAAGAGCCGCCGCTGAAGCTTCCGCACGAATCACGAGCGCCATGACCTCGCTCGAGCCGGGACTATCAGCAGCGATGCCATCGACCAGATTTCGGACAGCCACGTTCAGCTCATCCAGTTGCCTGGAGATGCCGCGCATGGCATCGGCCAGAACCTTTGTCATGGCTTGGTTGGAGGCGTCTGAACGAGACCCAGAGGGCATGCTTCTCCCGGGGTGGAAGGGGAGGCGAGCAGCTATTATCCGGTCAGAGAAAGATGCTGTCAACCCTTATTTTCCATCAGGTTAACAGAGGTACTGGACCCTATCTTCGGTGAGCAGCGATCGGCTTTATTGACATCCAAAGCAGCCGGTGATAGCTTGGAATTGTCGCTTGTGGTTCTGGGGGCGAAACGGTTTCGACGGAAGCATAAGCGGCGAAAAGGCATGCCGGGGAGTATCAGCCCGTAATCTGGTGCAACGAACACAACTGCCAATACACAGTTGGCACTGGCTGCCTAATTCAGGCGGCTCGTCTCCTGCGCTTCGCCCATAGGGCGTAACGAGGCGTAAACTTTGTGGGCTGGCCTTGCGGTTGCCGCCTGAGACCGCCGGGCAAGATTCTCGGGCTAGCCAAGCCGGCCTTTTGCCGGTCCTTGATCCGGCGGGGCGAAACAAACAGAACCGGATAAGCATGTAGGCTTTTCGCTGTGCGGCTTTTCGGACGCGGGTTCGACTCCCGCCGCCTCCACCATCTCGCAATGAACACCAGCAGGGCGTACAGCCGTACGCCCCTACAACATTAGTTCCTCTGCTCCTCTGCTTCCTTTGCCTCCTTTACTTCCTCTACCTCCTTTGGTTCGTTGCTTCTGTCCTTCGGGACAACTTGTGCTTCGCTGAAAAGCATGCCAGTTTGGGCCGACAATTTGTCGCCTGGCGATTCGCTGTAGTGCCTTCCCCGGCCTAATGTCTTTCCATCCGTCAAGTTGCGGAATGCCCTCCGGCCAAGCCGAACCCGACCGGCGCCAAAGGCGTGGGCGAGGTGCTGAAGATACTCAACATCTCCACTCCGGTGGTGAATATCCCCGGATGCCCTTGCCACCCGGAATGGTTTATCGGAACCGTGGCTCGCCTGCTGCTCTATGGCTTGCCCAAGCCGAAAGAACTCGACGAATTCGGCCGGCTGAAAGTTTACTTTGGCCGGACGGTGCACAACCGTTGCATCCGCCGCGACTTCCTCGATGAAGGCATCTTCGCCAGCAATTTTGGCGAGGAGGGCTGCCTGCTTGAAATCGGTTGCAAGGGTCCCTTCACCCACGCCGACTGCCCCGTGCGCCAGTGGAATAGCGGCGTCAACTGGTGCATCAGCGCCAACGCACCCTGCATGGGTTGCACGGAGCCGGGTTTCCCCGACTCTCACTCGCCGCTCTATCAGAGGAGGTAGCCATGAAGACGCGCGTGATGGTGGACCCGTTGACCCGCATCGAAGGCCACCTCCGGGTGGAGGCCGTCGTGGAGGACGGCAGGGTGGTGGAAGCGCGCTCGGGAGGAACGCTCTACCGCGGCTTTGAACAGATTTTGGAACGGCACTAAGAGCCCCGGCCCCCGGGGAGCAACCCAAACCCGCACAAAGTTGCGACTCCGCTAAGAGAATCGAGCACTCTCCTGTAGAATAGGGCGGTAATCGAACGCTTCTGGTCAAAGCCAGCGATTGGCTTCGATCACCAGCGGATGTCTGGAATCCTTTTCCCATGAAGCTTAAGTCCGCCTCTGCCCTGGCCTTGCTGGCTGCGCTCGCCGTGGCCAGCTTCGGGATGATCGCCGAGCCCCAATCTCCCGCATCGCCGCCCGCCCCGTACCGCGCCGGTACGGGGCCCGCCACCAGCAAGCCCGAACCGGGCAAGCCCGCCCAAAGCAATGGGGAAAACAGCGCGAAAGAGATTTTGGCGGGCAAGCGACTCGTGGTGATTGATCCCGGGCACGGCGGCACCGACCCGGGCGCGCGCGGTCCCACCGGTTTGATTGAAAAGGACCTGACATTGCAATATGCGCAAGCCATGCAAAGGCAACTGGAGCAAGCGGGGGTAGTGGCTGTGCTCACCCGCGAGGGGGATCAGAACCCTTCGTTCGATGATCGCGCTGGCCTCGCCAACGGGCGCCGGGCCGACCTTTTCCTGACCATCCATTTCGGCACGGTCGGCGCGGCCCGCATGGTCCGGATCTTTGTTTACCGCGTCCCCGGGGGCCAGACGGTCGCTCCGCCGGACGAATTCCTGGCCTGGGAAGAGGCACAGGCAGCATACTTGGACCAAAGTCGCGCCTTTGCGCAGCTTCTCGAGGCTCAGATCGAGCAAGAGGCGCCGGGTTCAGCGGCCGGCGTGGGCGAAGCGAGCCTGCGCGTGCTGCGCGGGGCAGCTTGTCCCGCCATCGCGCTCGAAATCGGCAGCGTTTCTGTCCGGGATGCGGCGGCGCTGGCCGGCCTCGAAGAACGACTGGCAAGAGCGCTGGCCGGAGCCGTCGAGCGGTTTGCGCCTGTTGCACAAGGAACGCGATAAAGCAAAAAGATGTCTCGGGCGCTGCGCATTGTAATCATCGTGGCCGTGGCGAGTGTGGCGGCGGGGGCGCTTTATATTCGGGTGCTCGAGAAAAGAATCCGCGGTCTGCGCGCCGAAAAGCAAGCCGAAGAGGTTCAGCTTCACCAACTGGCGCAACTGGCGATCGTCCGGCCGACCGACCAGGCCCGCAAAGTGAAGCTGTTCTACCTCTCTGCCCCCGGTACCACGGCGCTCCAGGCGCGCGAGGTGGAGATGCCGCTGGCGAAAGAACCGGCCCGCGAAGCCAGGCAAATTGTGGCCGCGCTCATTGTCGGCCCGGCGGATCCGGCGCTGCGAACCCTGCCCGCTGAAACGCTGGTGCACGAAGTCTTCCTGCTGGCGGATGGCACCGCCGTGGTGGATCTTTCTCAGGGCTTTGCCAACGGCACCCCCTCCGGGATTGAAACGGAACAAGTGGCGGTGGATTCCATTGTCCGGTCGCTCAGTGCCAACCTCAAAGAAATTCGCCGCGTCAAGATCTTGATCGAGGGCCAGGAAGTAGAAACGGTCGCAGGTCACGTGGACCTGGGCTGTTTCTACGATGTGTCTCGAAGCCCGGCGCGATCCGGAGGCTCCGGGATGACACCTGGCGCCAGATGGTAGATAGGAGGAGAAAACCAAAAAGCGCAGTCCCGATCCCGAAACTTCACGATTCGGGAGGGGATCTTGCTTTTCGTTTTTCGCCTTTCGTTTTTCGGTTTTCGCTTTTCTGATGTTATGAGGCAGGCGCCTCCTCGGGCGAGCGTTGGTAAGCTTGCCCAGACCGTTCGACAAGGGTCGAAAGGAGGCGCCCATGCCAGTTTATCTCGGAGTCGATTTTCATGCTCGCAGCCAGACGGTTTGCTGGTGTAGCACGGAGGACGGCGTGATCCGCCAGCGCACGCTCGATCACGAGCGGGACAACGTGCCTGCCTTCTACGCGCAGTTCGCCGCTCCCGCCATCGTCGGGCTGGAGTCGTCGGGCTACGCCCTGTGGTTTCATCGCTTGCTCGCCGAACAGGGCCATCACGTCTTGGTCGGCGATGCCGCTGCCATCCGCAAGTTCGCCAAGCGCCGGCAGAAGAACGACCGGCGCGATGCCGAGCTGCTTCTCGACCTGCTCCTGCGCGGGGATTTCCCCGCCGTGCACGTTCCGCCGCCGGCCAGCCGCGACGTGCTCGGCCTGCTGCGCTACCGCCACCGCCTGGTGCGCATGCGCACCATGCTGCGCAACGGGTTGCAGGCCGTGGCCCTCAATCATCAACTGCGGCTGGGGCCGGGGCTGTTCACCGCCCGCGGGCGGCAGCAGCTCTCCGCTCTGCCGCTCGACGGTGCCGACGCCACCCAGCGCACGCACTCGCTCGCCCTGCTCGAAGCGCTCCAGAAAAAGATCCTGGAAGTGGAAGAGATTCTGGACGCCCGTGCTGCCGACGACCCGCGCGTGACTCGGCTGCGCACGCACCCCGGCGTAGGTCTGCTCACCTCCCTGGCCGTGGTGCACACGCTCGAGCCGGTCACACGGTTCGATCGCGCCCGTCGCATCGCCGCCTATTGCGGGCTCGATCCCAAAGAACATTCCAGCGGCGAGACCCAGCGGTATGGCCACATCTCTAAGCAGGGGAACCGCCTGCTGCGCTTCCTGCTGATTGAAGCCGCCCATCACGCGGTCGCACCCGGCCAGGACGACGACCTGCGCCGGTTCTACTACCATCTGCTGGTGAAAAAGCATGCGGCCGTGGCCGCCGTGGCCGTGGCCCGCAAACTGGTTCTGCGGCTCTACCGCATGCTGCGAGACCAGATCGACTACGACGAGTTCCGGCGCCGAGGTCGCGACGCGCGGCGTGCCCGAGAAATCAGTAGCCTCCCGATTCATCGGGATGGCTGACCTTCTGATGGGGCCGCCCGCTTGTCCCGGCCTCGCGCCGGGGCAGCGCGGAGTCGTCCTCATGGGCCCAGGGGCCCGAATAGATGAGTGATCGCGACCCGGATCCGGCAGGGATGGAACCGCGTCGCTGATCGCAACCGAACCAAGGACGAATTCAGAACCGACCCGATGTCGAACGGCGTTGTTCAACTTCGTCCTCGCCGACAGCTCCGCGCTGTCCAGAAAAAGAAAGAGGTCTGTTTAAGAGAAGAATTTGACACCGGCGCCTGCCTCATAGATGATTTCTATTTCCTGACTCGATGGAGGCTTTGTTGAACCGAGCGGATAGTCGGGCCCCGGCCGACATGCGGCCGGTAAAGATCACTCCGAACTTTGTTTCTACTGCCGAAGGGAGTGTCCTGATCGAAGTGGGCAAGACGCGGGTGATCTGCACCGCGACAGTCGAGGCCGGCGTCCCCACGTTCCTCAAAGGCTCCGGCAAGGGTTGGGTAACGGGCGAGTATGGCATGCTCCCTCGCTCAACTGCTCAACGCACGCCGCGCGAGTCGGCCCGCGGGAGGCAATCCGGCCGCACGCTCGAGATTCAGCGGCTGATCGGGCGCTCGCTGCGGGCGGTGAGCAACCTTGCTGCCCTCGGCGAGAGAACGATTATTGTGGATTGCGACGTGATCGAAGCCGATGGTGGCACCCGCACCGCTTCGATTACCGGCGGCTTTGTGGCACTGGCGCTGGCCGGGCAGCAACTGGTTGCTCAAGGAATACTGCCGGCCACGATCGTCACCGACTACGTCGCCGCCATCAGCGTCGGCATCGTCCACGATCAGATCCAGCTCGACCTCGCTTATGAAGAGGACTCGAGCGCCCAGGTGGACATGAACGTGGTCATGACCGGGTCGGGAAAGTTCGTCGAGGTGCAAGCCACCGCCGAAGGTCGCAGCTTTTCGCAGGCGGAGATGAATATGATGTTGCAGATGGCGGAGACCGGCATCCGCCAGCTCATTGCCATCGAGAGAACGATCGTGCCGCTGGCCCCGCCAGCTCGGGGCTTGCGGCAGACCGTTCACGTTGAACGTCCACGGTGAGCCGCCGAACCTCCGTGCCGCCAAGCCGCAGAAAACTCTTTCTGGCAAGCTCGAACGCGGGTAAGTTGCGCGAGCTTGCCCTGGCTTCCCTGACGCTGGAAGCTCCAACACGCCCGACTCGGGCACGCCGTGGGAGACGGAGTGCTTTCCCCAGAGCAGGTATCGAGGCGCATCTTCTGCCCCATTTCGACCAATTGCCGCGATTCGCCGAAGGTTATCCCAGTTTCGCCCTGAACGCTGCCGGCAAGGCGCTGCACTTCAGCCGTCTCACTAAAGGACTCGTGCTGGCGGATGATTCAGGCCTGGCGGTGGACGCGCTCGGTGGCGCCCCGGGGATTGGTTCCGCTCGCTATGCCGGCGTGGGCGCGAGCGACGCCGACCGCATTGGGAAACTGCTCGAAGCCATGAAAGACCTCCCCGAAAGCCTACGCGGCGCGCGCTTCATCTGTGTTCTGGCGCTGGCGCAAAGGGAGCAACTCATCGCGCTGTTCTCTGACTTTGTCGAAGGGCAGATTCTCACCGCGCCGCGGGGCAGAGGCGGCTTCGGCTATGACCCGATATTTTTCTACGTGCCCTTGAAAAAGACCTTCGCTGAAATCAGCCGCGCCGAGAAAAACGTTGTGAGCCACCGCGGCAAGGCCTTCCACAGACTGGTTGCCTTCCTGCGTTCCTTCTGATTGCGCACCCGCAGAGGCCATCTGATGGATTCAGCATCAGGGCCTGAAGCCCCTGTTCTTTGAGCTCCTCTATGTCGGCGCTCCCTCGGTCCGCCGCGGCGGACTCGGAACAAATTCCGCTCCAATCCTCTAGTAGGCAGACCCTTAGGTTGGCGAGGATGACGCTGGCAGCCGCGTGTGCTATATTTTCTGATTCTGTTGGAAACTCGGGGAGGTCCTGATGGGCGGTTCCGCGCTTCGCCCTGGAGAAGGTGGAAGTTTATCGGCCAACGAAGAGGTTCACCGGCAGTACGTGAATTTCGCCTTCTACAAGGTGAACCCGGCGTGGCGGCGGCTGAACGCCAAGCAGCGCGAGGCTGGCAAGCGAGACCTTTGCCAGGTCATCGAATCCTACGCCGCCGCTCGGCTCATGGTGCTGCCTTATTCGACCATGGGCACGAGGAGCGATTGCGACTTCATGCTCTGGCGCATCGGATATGACCTGGAACTCATGCAGCAAATGTCCGCGGAAATGCTGGCCACCGGCGTGGGACGCTATCTCGCCACGCCCTATTCCTTCCTTTCGATGACCAAGCGCTCGATTTACACGCGCGAGCACGTCCACGAGGGCCAGCTCGATACGCGGGCCCAGATTGTTCCCGGCCAGCATCGCTACCTTTTTGTCTATCCGTTTCTCAAAACACGCGCGTGGTATCTCTTGCCGCTCGAAGAACGCCAAAAAATCATGAATGAGCACATCCGCATCGGGCACAAGTACCCTTCGGTGAAGCTCAATACCACGTATTCGTTTGGTCTCGATGACCAGGAATTTGTGGTGGCGTTCGAGACGGACAAACCGGCGGATTTCCTCGACCTGGTGATGGAGTTGCGCGAGAGCCAGTCGAGCCTCTACACTCTCCGCGATACGCCGATCTTTACCTGCATCCATCGCACCCTAGACGAGGTTCTGAGTCTCCTCGGCGGTTGATCGAGCGGAGGCGTTTGCGCCTCCACCCTTAAAGCGGAAGCCCGGTTTGCCTGAGGCGGGCCTCCGTCGCAACGTCTCTCCGCTTGTGGTGAGCTTGTCCGACCCATGGCAAAAACGAAGATAAAATTACCGGCCATAAAAAAGAGGAGCGGGAAAAGGCTGGCCAAAGCCGCTCGGCCGCTAAAAGCTCGGGGAACCGACCCCAAACGGGTGGCGGCGATCCTGGCGGGTCTCGACGAGAAATTCCCGGCGGCCATCTGCGCGTTGAAACACCAGAATCCGCTTCAACTCCTGATTGCCACCATCCTCTCCGCCCAGTGTACCGACAAACGGGTGAACATGGTCACGCCGGGACTCTTTTCGAGGTATCCGACCGCTTCCCACTTTGCCTACACCCTTCCGAGAGAGCTCGAACGCGAAATCAAATCCACTGGATTTTTTCGCAACAAAACAAAATCCATCATCGGAGCCTGCAAGAAGATCCAGGAAGAGTTTGGCGGCAAAGTGCCCCAAACGATGGAGGAATTGCTGACCCTTCCGGGCGTGGCGCGCAAGACGGCCAATGTCGTGCTCGGCACCGCTTTTGGCATCTCTTCAGGCATTGTCGTGGACACGCACGTGCTTCGGCTTTCCCACCGGCTCGACCTTTCTCAGCAGAACGACCCCAAGAAGATCGAGCAAGACCTGATGCAAATCATCCCTCAGGACAAATGGATTCTGTTCTCCCACCAGATGATCTGGCACGGCCGGCAAACCTGCCGGGCGCGCCAACCGAAGTGCAAGGAGTGCGTGCTGGAGCGAGTCTGCTACTCGAAAGATAAAATGATCTAGGGCTTGCCCTTGGGATGAAGGAAGAGGGCTGAGGTCTGAGGTCTCAGGTCTCAGGTCTGAGATCCGAGAGGCGACGCCACTCGGCTTGCGGTGAGCTTGGCGCTTGCTCTGAGTGTGGCGAAGGGTCGAAGGGAACCCACTTGTGGTGAGCTTGCCGAATCCAGACGAACTTGGCGGTCGCTCAGGAAGTTGGTCGGGGCGAGAGGATTTGAACCTCCGACCCCCTGCGCCCAAGGCAGGTGCGCTACCAGGCTGCGCCACGCCCCGACCCGTTCACGGTGAACCCGTTCAGGGTAAACCCGGCTCTCCAAGAGTAGCAGAGCACGGCAGCAAGCGGCAAGGCGAGTGCCGTTCCAAGTACGTGAGGCTATTCCCCGCCCCGTACTGACAAGCTCGATGCGGGCGAGTGCGAACGGGATGCATCGGCGCATCAAGTTGCAACGGCACGAGTCTATGATTGTGGGAGCACGGATTCGGCCGGTTGCTCGCAGACCGAGGCCAATTGCCCCGCGCCCGTCTCAGGAAACAAGAGCACCACGCGGCGATTCTTCTCCTGCGGGCCTTTGGCCGGAATTTCCGGTTCACGGAAGCTTTTCCCCTCGACCACATCGGCCAGGCTTGCCAGCAGAAGGCTTCGCTTCGTCGCCTCGCGGCGGGAGGTGGGAAAGTCCAAGAGCAGAAGTTGATTGGCTGCCTCCAGTTGCTGCGCGGCAAACTCCCGGCGAGCTTCCTCCATCAATTCGATCTGCTGTTGCGTCTGATAGCTATATACCTGAAGGGCGCGTTGCTCGGAGAGCCACTGGTTGTATTCCGCTGAACCAACCAGGTCGGTGTGCCCTTCGTACTTCACGGCGGCTTGCGGAAGAAGGAGTTGGCGAAGCACGGCCACCTTGGCCAGGCGCTCGCGCGCCACCGGGCGCAGGTCATGCTTGTCAAAATCGAACAGAATGTCGGAAGCAAGGGTGAGCGCCATCCTGCCGCCGCGATGGGTCAGTTGGCCGAGCGATGCAAGCTGGCGGCGAAGTTCGCCACAAATTCTCTCCCGGTCATCGCGCAGCCCGCTGATCCGCTGCTGGAGCGAAGCGAATTGCGCCTGGGCCGAAGCCAGCTCCGCTCGCAGCCGTTCATTTTCCGCCCGGGACTGCAGCAGTTCGCCTCCGAGTCTCTGCATTTCGCCCTGGGCGCGCGCCACCCCCGCCTCGGAGTCAGCGAACTGCTGACGAAGTTGAGCGAGTCGGGTGTCGCGCTCGGCCAGAGCGGCCTTGAGCTGCTCATTTTCCTGTTGTGCTCGAGCCAGGTCTTGCTCGGCGGCAACCAGTTGACGGTCGAGCTGGCGGATCACCACTTCGCCGACTGCCCCCACGGCAAGCGCGCGGGCATTCTCAGCGATCTGCGTCGCGGTGCGAGCCAGTCCGATACCGTGTTTGCTCTGAGGGCTTCGGGAGTGCTCCTCTTCGGCCTGAGCCAGAAAGTCGCGCGCGGTCGTGAGCGCCTCGCGCGCCCGCAATTCGTCGGCGGAAGGCCCTTCTTCCACCGGCGTCGGATCCTTCAAGATGCCGGAAGCGGCAGCCAGCTCGACTGCCTTGCGCGCCTGCAGGAGCTCGTTGGGAGTGTCTCTGGGCGGCAGGGTGGTAGCGAGCGCGCTCGCATAATTCGTGTACTGCGTGTAGAAGATCAAGTCTCCCTGGACGGGGATAGCCCGGTTGGTGGTACCGAGGTTCTCCTGGCTCTGACTCAGCATGATGACCATCGGGCTGGGGTCGTGCACGGCGAAGTCCGGTTCAGCGGTAATCATCAGCCAAAACGTTTGATAAGAAGTGGTGGTATTAATCCCGCCAAAGCTGGGGAGAGCCGGATCGAGAAGGATTTCGCCGATGTTTTGAGCTCCGCCGTCCAACGAGACGGCCCATAGCACAAAAGTGTGGTAGTCCTTGCCAAAGTTGCGAGCGGGCACGAGGCCGGTGATCGAGCCGTAGTTGAAGTCAATCTCCAGGTACCCGGCCTTGCTCTCTACCTTGCAAAAACCTTTGGCGCTGGGAGCGCGCTCGGTGCCCCGCAGGGTCACCTCGGTGGCTCCGGCGCGGTGGCGGAAGCTCAAAATGGCTCCCGGTTGGCGCAATGCGATGCGCTTGATTTCCCCGCCAATCTTCCGCGGTCGGCGCGTCTGCGCTCTCGCCGCGCCGGCAAGCACGAGCGACACCATCAGGCAAAGCGCGCCTATCTTTCGCATGGGATTGTCTTCCATTTTCAGGGGTAGGACTTCTACAGTTTCGGCCAATGGCCCGGTTCTGTCAATTTCGGTTTATTCAACTGATTAACGGTCAACCAGTGCCGTTCTCACCTGATGAGCCTGTCCATCCCGTTCCAGCGTACCCGCATCGAGGTTGTTGGAGCCAGACTCAGAAGAAATACCCCCCGAAGAGTTGGAACGGCACGGCCAGCGCGGAAACTTCTCCTGCTGGCACATCGGAAGGTAATCGTGGCGATTCCGAGAGGGCCTAACGCTTCTCCACGGAGATCGAGCCGTCGCCGGAACGCAAGCTCAAGGTTGGCCCGCCGCCGTTCAATTTTCCTCGAATCTCCGTCGGGCTGAGTGCGCCGCTAATGGTGACGGGCATGTCGAGCGTAATCCGGCCGTCGCCGGTGTGGGCATCGAGATCCGCCGCAAAGCTTGCCGGCAAGGTCACTCGAATGTGGCCGTCGCCGGTGCGCAGCGACCAACTTCCTTCCATCCTTGAACCTTCCCGCAGGCTCGCCTCGATGCTCCCATCGCCCGTGTCAAGCTGGAGGTCACTGTAAACTCCATCCACGCGGATCGAACCATCGCCGGTATGGCCTCGGAGGCGCCCCTGGCTGCCCGAGACCTCCATGCGGCCGTCGCCGGTGACGAGATCCAACTGCCCTTCCGCATCATTTACCAGGATGCTGCCGTCGCGGGTGTGCCCGTGGAAATTTCCGGCCACGCCCCGCACTTCCAGCCGGCCATCAGCGGTGTCCAGATCAAGGTTCGCTTTCTGCGGCACGGTCAGGTAAACGTCAACCGAACGCCGCCCGGTGTGCCAGCGCCAGCGGTGCGGCACGCGGATACGGATTTCCACGCGGTCGCCGCTCTGGCTATCGGAAATTTCCACCTCCCGCGGACCAATTTCCCAGCCGACGACGTGGACTTCCGCCTTGACGCTTTGGGCGTCACCGGGCATGACCTGGATGTTTCCGTCGCCCGCGCGGACCACAACTTCCGGAGTTCCTTTCACGGCGAAGTTTTTCGACCAAACCTTCGTCCCTGCCTCCGATCCGCTTGCCGGGCTCGAAACCCCGAAGAAAAGAAAAGACGTCAGCAAAAGCATCTTGCTCAGCACCGTTCTCCTCCTCAACCAAATACCTGTCTTAAGGATACGAACGCGGGCCTTCAAAAGTTTGACGGCGGGAGCGGAAAAGAGTGAGCGGCGGCAGGCGGTAACGGGAGAGCCCCCAGCCGCGGCGGGGCGACCCGGCCAGGACTTCCTTCCGGAGACAGGCAAAATGAGGCAGAATCTTGGAGGAACGCCTGCGCCGTTCGCCGGGCGCGACCTGACTCGCGCCCAGTTTTGCCGTTGTGGCGGTACCGCTGGCGAAGCACGGCCAGCGGTTGCATCCGCAGATGAGTCAAGGAGGCGCTGATGGGACCGCCTTATTTCTATACCACTCGAATTACATGGGCCGGCGGACGGGACGGACGCTTGCAATCCGATTCCCTGCCGGAATTGGACTTTTCTGCGCCGGAGGAATTTCGCGGCCGCGCCGGGATGTGGACACCGGAACACTTTTATGTGGCGGCAGCAAACGCTTGCCTGTTGACCACGTTTTTGGCGATCGCCGAGATTTCCAAACTCGCCATCGTTTCCTACGAAGCAGTAGGAACGGGCAAACTCGAAAAGAGCTCCGCCGAGGGCGGACCGGGCTACCTGATTACCGAGATCGTCCTCCAGCCGCGCATCACCGTATCTACCGAGGCGGAGCGCGACCGTGCCGCCAGGCTGATTGAGAAGGCGGAGAAGAGCTGT
>DATBWB010000157.1 GCA_036514995.1 Candidatus Acidiferrales bacterium | reverse complement strand
TACCTGACTCGCGCCTTCGAGTACCAAGCCATCCAACGGCAGCCGTTCACCGGGTTTGACGATAAAACGTGAACCCACGGGGACTTCTTCTGCGGCAATCACCTCTTCACGATTGTCTTCGCGGAGCAGCCGAACCTGCGTCGGCGAAAGGCTAAGCAGCGCCTCGACAGCACGCCGGGCGCGGCCCACACTCCAGGATTCAAGCGCGAGCGATAGTCCAAAGAGAAAGGAAACGGTCGCGGCCTCAAACCATTCGCCGATGCTAATTGCTCCCGCGACAGCAATAGTCATCAGCAGGTTCATGTCCGGACGCAACCGTTTGAGCGCAAACCAAGCTTTGGGTGCCACGTACCACCCGCCGCTTACGATTGCGAGGAAGTACAGAACTCTCGTGAGCCAGGGAACCCCGTGCGCAATTCCCATGCCTTCCGAGCCCAGGGCTGCGGCGATTCCCCCAGCGAGCGCAGCATGGACAGCAAAGCCTATTGCGGTGAGAACCCCGCTGCACCCCGAAAGGATTGTCCTGCCGCGCTTCCGCCAAAGGGTTTTTTCCGCCGACTTTTCGTCCAACTCGCGCCACAGCTCGGCACGCATCCCCGTGCGCTCGACCGCCTGGATTACAGCTTGCTCGGTCAATCCGCTCGGCGGCTTCAGTAGGGTCATCTTGCATTTCAAAAGGTCAAAGGCCAGATTTTCAACGCCGCCGACGAGCGGAGCGATTTCGCGCTTCAGAACGTCCACTTCCTCAGCGCAATCCATTCCTCGAATTCTGAACTCGAAGCTTTGCATCCCGTCCACCCTTCCATCCAACCCTATGACGCTTCCACCGTGTGCTCGCGGGTGCGAATCTTTGCGACGTCATCCACCATGCCCGATCTCCTCAGCGTGCCTCTTCGATGATTTGGAGCACGATCTTTTCCACCTCCGACGCCAGCCCCTCAATACCGGCTTGAGGGAAAAACTGTGCGATGGAGGTTGGAAGCAGCGTGCTGATGTTCGTCTTGCCCTTTTCGATGTAGACGCTGATGGGGCAAGGAAGCATCAAGGAGAGTTTGACATCTTTATTCAGCACCTGGCTCGCATACTTGGCATTGCAGATTTCGATGATTTTCAGAGGCTCGCGTGGAAAGCCCTTTTCGGCCAGGGTCGCCGCGACATCATGGGTGTGCAGAACCCGAAAGCCCTTTTCTGCTGCTTTGCGTTCGACCCTAGACACTGCTTCGTCAAACGACTTGTCGGTTGTCACTGTTCGCTCAAATGAGTTCATGACAGTTCTCCTTCTTGCTTTCGGCTAGATCGCCTTCTCACCTCGCTCGCCCGTCCGAATCTTGACCACATCGTCCACCGTTGAGACAAAGATTTTCCCGTCGCCGGGGTTGCCGGTGTGCGCGTGCTTGGCGATCAATTGGACGACCTTCTCAACCAGATCGTCGGGCACCACGATTTCCAGCTTGATCTTCTTGACGCCGAAGATTTCCGCTTCCTCAGGCGAATCAGGGCGACCTAGCGCCCTCCCGCGACCGAATCCCTTGACTTGGGAAACGGTGACGCCGGGCAAGTCCGTCATTTCCCGGAGCGATGAGATAACCTTGTCCGCCACGAATGGCTGGATAATGGCTTTGATCTCTTTCATAGATGTCGCCTCCTCTTAGATCTCCACTTCGCGGCGCTTTCCTTCGAACCAGCGGTAAATTGTGGGAAGCACGAGCAAGGTCAGCAGCGTGGAGGTGACCAGACCGCCGATCACCACGGTGGCGAGTGGTCGTTGAACCTCCGCACCCATGGAAGTTGACATGGCCATCGGGACGAAGCCGAAGCTCGCGACCATCGCCGTCATCAAGACGGGCCGGAGACGCGTTTTTGCCCCTTCCACCACCGCTTCCTCGATCGAGCGGCCTTCCTGCCGAAGCTGAGTGATGTAGGAAACGAGAACCACGCCGTTCAGCACGGCGACCCCAAAAAGAGCAATGAACCCCACTGCCGCCGAAATGCTGAAGGGCAACCCGCGCAATGCAAGAGCGAAAATCCCACCTGTCGCTGCGAGCGGGACGTTGAGGAAGATCAGCAGTGCCGGACGAAGCGCGCCAAATGCCATGTACAAGATGAGGAGAATCGCCAGCAGAGTCAGGGGGACGACCACGGCAAGCCGCTGGCGGGCCTCCTGGAGCTGCTCGAACTGCCCACCCCACTCGATGTAATACCCGGCGGGAAGGCGAACAGCTTGGCTGACCTTTTTCTGTGCCTCCGCCACAAAGCTTGCCAAGTCACGGCCGCGAACGTTGGATTCCACCACGATCCGCCGCTGTACGTTCTTGCGGCTGACTTGCGAGGGGCCCGTATCCAGCCGCACGTCAGCCACCTGCGCGAGTGGCACGAAGCGGCCCTTGTCATTCGCGACGGGAAGCGTGGCGATGACGTCCGGATTGCCCAGAACCTCCTCCGGCAAGCGGACAACCAAGTCGAAGCGCCGCTGCCCTTCGAAAATGGTCCCCACCACCTTGCCCACACGGGTGGCTTGCACGGTGTCGAGCACATCGGCGGCATTGAGCCCGTAGCGCGCCAGCCGCTCCCGGTCAATCGTGATCCGGATCATGGGAAGTCCCGCAGTCTGCTCCACGCGCACATCGGCAGCGCCGCGAACGGTGCTGAGCGCCTGCGCAACCTCGTTCCCCTTCTGCGCAAGCGTTTCGAGATTGTCCCCGAATATACGCACGCCTACATCGGAGCGCACGCCGGCGATCAACTCGTTGAAACGCATCTCGATGGGTTGCGTGAAGCCGAACCCCGCTCCGGGTACTTCCTTCTGGAGGGCTTCGTTCATCTTGGCGATGAGTTCTTCCTTGGTACTTGCCGTTTGCCACTCGGAGCGCGGCTTCAGGATAACGAAGATGTCAGAAAGCTCGATGCCCATCACATCCGTTGCCACCTCAGGACTTCCGGTTCGAGATACGACGGTCTTCACCTCCGGAAAGCGCCGCAGAACCTGCTCGACTTGGGAGGTGGAATTGATGGATTCCTGGAGGGAAATACTCGGCAGCCGCCAGGCTTGGATGGTGATGTCGCCCTCATCCAGTCGCGGAATGAACTCAGCGCCCATGAAATAAAACACGGCTCCGCTGAGGGCAAAGATCGCCAGGGCGGAGGAGGCCACGATTCGCGGACGGCGCATCGCCCAATCCAGCGCGGGATTGTAGGCGGCGCGAATCTTTCGGAGGAGCCAGGGTTCGTCGTGTTTCGCCTCGCGCAGAAAAAGAGAAGCCAGCACCGGCATCAGCGTGACGGCGAGGATGAGAGAGGCCACCAG
>DATBWB010000156.1 GCA_036514995.1 Candidatus Acidiferrales bacterium | reverse complement strand
CGGAAAGACGGCTGGGTAGAGTCGGCACGCCGGTCTTGCTTTCGTCCAGCCCGGGGTTGTGGCGGTGAGCCGGTGAGCCGGTGAGCCTGGTCCAGCCACCGGATGAATTCCTCCCTGTCGGCAGCGGCGGATCGGTCAGCCGAAGGCTTTGGGCCGCTGGCGGAATCCCGGGGCCAATCTTTTTAGAAACTTCTTAGCGAGGTCCATCATGGCGTGGTTGGAAAAAGAAATTCAGCGCTACCTGGAGCGCACGCCCAAGTCGAAACGGGCGCACCAGGCGGCGATGGAGCATCTCCCCTTGGGCGTGGGCAGTAACTTTCGCGCCTATGAGCCTTATCCGCTCTTTGTGGATTCGGCAGTCGGGGGGCAACTCTGGGACCTGGACGGCAACGAGTACCTGGACCACAACCTTTGCTTCGGCGCCCTCATGGCCGGGCACTCCCACCCGGCAGTGGTCAGAGCCGTCAGCGAACGCATTCAACGCGGCACGATGTTCGGCATGTCAACGGAATTGGATGCAGCGCTCGGCCGCGAGATCAAGGCGCGTTTTCCAGTGGACCAGGTGCGTTTCGCCAATTCCGGCACGGAAGCCACGATGCATTCCATTCGTCTGGCTCGGGGCGTGACCGGCCGCGACAAAATCATCAAGATGGAAGGGGGCTATCACGGCGTGCACGACGCCGTGCTGGTGAGTGTGAAGCCCCCCCGCGAAGCAGCCGGCGACGCGCGCCAACCCACACCGGTAGCCTCGGGTCACGGCATCCCCCAGGCCGCCATGCAGAACACGCTGGTGGCGCCGTTCAACGATCTGGCTGCGGTGGAGCGGCTCTTTCGGGAGCATCGCGCCGAGGTGGCGGCCCTGATCCTTGAACCCATCATGATGAACCTCGGCATCTGCATGCCCGATCCGGGCTACCTCCGTGGTCTTCGCGAACTCACCCAACGTTACGAGGCAATGCTGATTTTCGACGAAGTCAAAACCGGAGTGAAACTGGCGCGCGGCGGGGCTTGCGAATTTTTCGGCATCGAGCCGGACATCGTCGTGCTGGCGAAATCCATCGGCGGCGGCTTCTCTCTGGCCGCCTTTGGCGCACGCAAGCATGTGATGGATGCGATTGCTTCGGGCAAGGTATTTCACGCCGGGACATACAACACCAATCCCGTCGCCATGACGGCGGGCTTGGCGACCTTGCGGGACGTCCTCACGCAGGACGCCCATGACCGCGTGGCAAGACTGAACGAACAATTGCTTGATGGCTACCGTCGCATCGCCGGCCGCGTCGGATTGCACGCCACCATCGAAGGCGCGGGAGCCAACGGCGCCATCCTTTTCCTGCCCCACCCCATTCGGAATTATCGCGATTGGCTTGAAATGGACAAGCCGCTGTGGCAGCACTACTGGTTCGGGATGGTCAATCGGGGCGTCCTGCCGCAACCCTACTGGTGGGACGAACAATGGACCATCTGTGTGGCCCACACCCAAGTGGACATCCAGAAGCATCTGGACGCGTTTGCTGACCTGGCGCCGGCTTTGGCGGAGCACGCCAAGCAGAAGCAAAGCGTGGGCGCAACCTAGCCCTCCTGGCTTCAATACCCCCGGAGCGCCCGGGCGGCCTACTTCATGCCTCGCGGCAGGGAGGCCTTCTTACGGCGGAAGGAAATGCCAAGCCGAAACTGCGGCGCGAGCTGGGTCTCTGGGACCTGGTGCTGCTCAACATCGTCGCCATCACCAATCTGAATTTGGTGCCGGTGGTGGCGGCGGGCGGGTTGGGCACGGCTTCACTCTGGGTGGTGGCGCTCCTTTTCTTTTTTGTGCCGCAGGCGATTGCCGTTACTGAATTTTCGGCGCGCTATCCGGAAGAGGGCGGCATCTACCTGTGGTCCAAAAAACAATTTGGCGATTTTCACGGCTTCCTTTCCGGTTGGTGCTACTGGATCAACAACGTCTGCTACATTCCCACCTTGTTATTCTATCTTGTCGGCATCTCTGTCTATGTGGGAGGAGAGCGCACGCTCAGGCTCGGCGACCAACCGTGGTTTGTCTTCGTCTTCGCGGTTGGCTCGCTCTGGCTGATGATTGCGCTCAACCTGCGCGGGCTGGGCACGGGCAAGTGGATCCACAACCTGGGCGGCGCGGGGGCATGGATCGTCGCGACCACCTTCATCCTGGTTGGCGGCTGGGCGCTCTTGAGTCACGGCTCGGCAGAGGCAATCACTTGGAAGCAGTTCTTTGTTGGCCGGAGTGATTGGAAATCCTTGTCGGCTTTCGGCACGATTTGTTTTGGGCTGGTCGGACTCGAACTGGCCTCGGTCATGGGCGACGAGATTCGCAACCCGAAGCGAGATGTTCCGCGGGCGGTGGTGGTGGCCGGGGTCGCTTCCGGCGCGCTCTACCTGGCGAGCACAGTCATCCTTCTCATGACCATCCCACACCAGGAAGTGGGCGTGATTCAGGGTGTGCTGCAGGCCATCAGCCGCATGGCCGGCGGCGTTCACCAATCCTGGATGACGCCGGTGCTGGCGCTGATCCTGGCATCCTCGATCGCCGGAACGGCTTCGGCCTGGCTGGTCGGTTCGGCCCGGATTCCGTTTGTGGCGGGACTGGATCGCTACCTGCCGGCTGCCTTTGGCAAAATGCATGAGCGCTGGCAAACGCCTTATGTCGCGCTGGCCGTGCAGGGAATCCTTTCGACGGCCATGGTGGCGCTGAGCTTCAGCCGCGCCGGCGTCAAGGAGGCCTATCTGACGCTGTTGAATGTTGCCGTCATCATTCAACTGGTGCCCTTTCTCTACCTGTATGCCGGGCTGGCCAAGATGGCGTGGCGCTTCGCCGCCGGCGGTGCCGGCGGCTTCTACAAAAGCCGCTGGTTGCTTCTCTCAGCCGGAATCAGCGGGTTTCTGAGCACGGCCGCCGCCATGACACTCGCCCTGATTCCATCGCGCGATATTCAAAATGTCTTTCTCTACGAGTTCAAGACCTTGCTGGGTTGCTTTCTGCTGATTGGCAGCGCGGCAGCGATTTTCCGGTGGCGCACGCGTTCAGCTAGAATCACCGTTGCGGCTCGTGGGGGTGGGTCTGCCAACCCGACCGCTCAAGGAAAACCCCTCGACCCCTTCTCGGAGGAATAAGCCATGAAGCGGCACAGAATGTTCATCAACGGCGAATGGGTGGAAAGCAAGAACGGAAAAGTGTTTCCGGTGATAGACCCTTCAAGGCAGGAGGTCATCGCCGAGGTGCCCGACGCGGGCGCGGAGGACGTGGAGCGGGCGGTAGCGGCGGCGCGCGCTGCGTTCGATTCGGGCGTCTGGCCGGGAACCACGGCCCAGGAACGCGGCCGCGTGCTTTTTCGCCTGGCTGACTGGATTCGGAAACATTCCGGCCAACTGGCGGAACTCGAAACGCGCAACAGCGGCAAGCCCATCGTCGAAGCGGAATTCGACATGGCCGATGCCGCCACTTGCTTTGAATACTACGGCGGCCTCGCCACCAAGATTCGGGGCGATGTGCTGCCGGTGCCGGACAATGCCTTGAGCCTGGCCCTGCGCGAGCCGGTTGGCGTCGCCGGACAGATCATTCCCTGGAACTATCCCATGCTGATGGGAGCATGGAAGCTCGCTCCGGCACTGGCTGCCGGCTGCACCTGCGTCATCAAGCCGGCCGAACAAACGCCCCTCACCCTGCTTGCCTTGGCCGAGGGCTTTGCCGAAGCGGGCTTGCCGCCCGGCGCGGTCAACATCCTCACCGGTTTTGGCGAAACGGCCGGCGCGCCGCTCGCGCGCCATCCCGGCGTGGACAAGATCGCCTTCACCGGTTCCGTCGAAACCGGCAAGCTCATCATGAAGGCGGCAGCCGACACCGTGAAGCGCGTCTCGCTCGAGCTCGGCGGCAAATCGCCCAATATTTTCTTTGCCGATTCCGATTTTGAAGCGGCGGTGGACGGGGCGCTCTTTGGCATCTTCATCAATCAAGGTGAAGTCTGCTCGGCGGGCAGCCGCATCCTGGTGGAGAAGACGATCTACAAGGCGTTCTTGGAGGGGATGGTGGAGAAGACCAAACGCGTCAAGCTGGGTCCGCCGCTCGAGCGAGAAACAAAGATGGGCCCGGTCGTGAACCGGGAGCAGTTTGAACGGGTTCGCAGTTACCAGGAAATCGGCAAGAAGGAGGCCAAGGTGGCGATTGGCGGCGGCCCGGCCACGGGCGCCGGACTCGACAGGGGCTTCTACATTGAGCCGACGATTTTCTACGACGTGGACAATCGCGCCCGCATCGCACGCGAAGAGATCTTTGGCCCGGTGGCCGCGGTGATCCCGTTTGAGAATGAAGCGCAGGCGATCCAGATCGCCAACGACACTCACTATGGCCTCGCTGCCGCCGTCTGGACGCGCGATATCTTCAAGGCCATGCGCACCGTGAAGGCGCTTCGCGCCGGCATTGTTTGGGTCAACCACATGCAGCCCACCTACGTGGAAGCGCCCTGGGGCGGCTACAAACAGTCCGGCTTTGGTCGTGAGCTTGGTCCCTGGGGAATGGAGGGGTATCTTGAGGTCAAGCAGGTTTACATAAACTTGAATGAACAGCCGATTGGGTGGTATTGAGCCGGGGAGCGGTGACCCGCCACCCGTGCTTCCCACGCCGACCCATCGGGGGCAATCGTGAGCCGTTGAACGGAACCGCAATGGGTTCAATCCTGATCAAAACCGACATTCCCGGTCCCAAGTCGCTCGAGTGGATGGCCCGGCGACAAGCAGCCGTTCCGCGCGGGCCCTATCACGCCACGCCGATTTTCATCGAACGCGCCGAGGGTGCGGTACTGGAGGATGTGGATGGGAATCGCTATCTCGACTTCGCCGGCGGGATTGGGGTGATGAACGTAGGCCACGCCGCGCCGGCAGTGGTGACGGCGGTGAAAGCGCAAGCCGAGCGGTTTCTCCATGCCTGCTTTAGCGTGACGCCGTACTCGGGCTACGTCCGCTTGGCCGAAAAATTGAACCAGCTCACTCCCGGCGATTTCGCCAAGAAAACGCTCTTCGTCAACAGCGGCGCTGAAGGCGTCGAAAACGCAGTCAAGATTGCTCGCGCCGCCACTGGCCGCCCGGCGATCCTTTGTTTCGAAGATGCCTTTCATGGCCGCACCCTTCTCACGCTCTCCCTGACCAGCAAGATTCATCCTTACAAGGACAGCTTTGGTCCCTTCGCCCCGGAGGTCTATCGCGTCCCTTACGCTTACTGCTACCGCTGCTCCTACAGCCTGGCCTATCCGGAGTGCCATTTGTTTTGCGTGCGGCATCTGGAGGACACCTTCCAACGAGTCGTGCAGGCTGAGCGCGTGGCGGCGGTGGTGGTTGAGCCCATTCTCGGCGAGGGTGGCTTTGTGGTGCCGCCGGCGGAGTACTTTGGCGTGCTCGAGGAAATTTGTCGCAAGCACAACATTTTGATCGTCGCTGACGAAGTGCAGACCGGCTTCGGTCGCACCGGAACGCTTTTTGCATCCGAACAATTCGGTTTTGTTCCCGACCTCCTGGTTTCGGCGAAGTCCATGGCCGGCGGGCTGCCCCTCGCGGCCATTACCGGCCGGGCGGAAATCATGGATCGGCCGGCGGTGGGCGGTCTGGGGGGAACCTTTGGAGGTAATCCGGCCGCGTGCGCGGCGGCGCTGGCAGTGATGGAAATATTCGAGAAGGAGAACCTGCTGGAACGTTCGCGGCAAATCGGCAGGCGGTTCCAGGAGCGGGCCAGCCGATGGGCCAAAGATTATGCGCTCATCGGCGATTGCCGCGGGCTTGGTGCCATGCAGGCGCTTGAGCTGGTCTCCGACCGTGCGAGCCGCCAGCCGGCGAAAGAGGAAACGAGCGCCGTCGCCGAGTATTGTTTCAAGCACGGCCTGATCACCATCACCGCCGGCACTTACGGCAATGTGATCCGGACCCTGATGTCGCTGGTTATCACCGATGAGCAGTTGGAGGAGGGGATGGAGATCCTAGAAGCGGCCATCTCTCAAGTTTCTTCAGCAAAGTCCCCGCGCCAGGCAGCAAGGGAATAGCCGCCTCCCTTCAGATGGCATGGGGCCTGCCGGGCAGGATCACCGCGGGCCCTGGAATCAACAGGACTTTGGCGACTGCCTTCCGGTACTCTTCGAGAGCGAAGGGCTTGGTCAGCGCTTGCACGCTAGCCTGAGAAAGAAATTGCGCGGTCTCATGGTTGACGACGTCTCCGGTGATAAATAGCACCGCTTTCTCTTTGCCTGGCCGGTTTTCCTGCAGCCACTCGTACACGTCGCGGCCGGAAATTCCTCCCGGCATCTTCAGGTCAAGGATGATGAGGTCGAAGGAGTCCGCCGCCAGACGCCCCAGCGCTTCTTTGCCGTCTTTAGCGGTCGAGACCGCTATTTCGAGCTCTTCGAGGATGTGTCGCTGAAGGTCAACCACGCTCTCCTCGTCGTCCACGACGAGGGCGCTGCGGGCTCCCGGTTTTGCCGTCGCGGCGGCGGTGGCGACTTGATGGGCGACGGCTGGCACTGCGGTCACGGGCAAGCGGATGGAGAAAGTGGCCCCGCCGCCTTGGTGGTTGCGGGCGGAGATCTCGCCGCCGTGCTCCTTCACAATCCCGTAACAGATGCTCAGCCCCAGGCCCGTCCCGCGACCGATGTCTTTGGTGGTGTAGAAAGGCTCAAAGACACGCCCGGGCTCGCGCATACCCGGGCCGTCGTCAGCAAAGACAATCTCAATCCACTTCTCCGAACAACGAGTGGAGATGACCAGGTGGCCGTCGCGGCGGAATTCGACGATGGCATCGTAAGCGTTGTTGATGATGTTCAAGAAGACCTGGCTGAGCTGATGCGGATCGCCCAGGGTCAGGGGAAGCTTGGTGTCGCCTCGAAACTCCACCTTCACGTTGCTGACGCGGAGATCATACTCGCGCAGCGCAATGGTCCTTTGAACGAGCTCGTTGACATCCACCGGTTGCCGGCTTGGTTTCTCCTGGCGGGCGAACCGAAGCAAATTGTTCACGATGTTTTGGGTGCGCTTCGCGGAATCGAAAACCTTGGTCAGTTTGCTTTTTGCCGAATGATCCACGCCCGGGTTGCTGAGGAGCATCTCAGAAAACCCCAGTACGGCAGTGAGCGGATTGTTCAGTTCGTGGGCGATCCCGGATACCAGTTGGCCGACGGCTGCCATGCGCTCGGACTGCAGGAGATGTTGCTGGGCAGCCTGCAGCTCGGCATAAGCCTTCTCCAGGTTGTGCGCTTTCTGATTGAGTTCATCCTGAAGCTTTCTGGTGAGGGATACGTCCCGGCTCATGCCGTGGCAGCCGAGGAATTGCCCCTGCGCGTCCAGGATGGGGCTGGCATTCCAACTCATATGCCGGACCGTTCCATCTTTGCAAAGGATGCGGTTCTCGTAGCTTCGAATGCTCTTGCCGTTTTCGACCTGCCGGTGGATCTCCACGGCAGCGGGCCTGTCCTCGGGGTGGATGAACTCGGTGAAGTGCCTGCCCAGCATTTCTCGCTTGGAATAACCGAATAGCTGCTGGCAGACATCGTTGACAAACTCCCATTCACCCCGTGCGCTCGTGCGATAGACGAGGTCGTGCGATGCTTCCACCAAGAACTTGTACTTCGATTCCGAGCGCGTCAAGGCGCCGAACAACCGGCGATTCTCTCGCTGCACCAGCCCATGGCGCATGGCGGCTAAGGTGGTGACCACCAAAACAGTAATGAGAGTCAGGTCCGTGCGAAAGGCGCGCAAGGCCGGCGGATGGCTGGAGTAGTGCCGCACGAGCAGATCGGTGGCGGGAATGAGCAAGATGCTAAGCCAGGTGAAAAGCTGACCCAGGCCGGAGTAGGTGACCTTGCCCAGGGAAAGCTTGCGTGGTTCTGCTTCCTTGATCAGCTCGGGATGCTGCAAGAAGTGAAAGGCGGCGAAGCAAAAGAAAAAATAGGGAGGAATCAAGCCCAGCTCGTACACGCTGCCGGTGCGGTAGCGGTGCAGGTCAATCGCCCGGTTGGCGAGGGCAGCGCCGACCAGGTGCCACGCTCCCCCGACGGCCAGCAACGAATAAACACGCCTCCACAGATAAGAGCTTTTCCAGGCCAAGAACGCAAAAGCCAGCACCAGCGTCAGGTTCTCAATGTCGTAAACCTTGTTCCAATTCGAACTGTAAGAAGGGGAGTTCTGCGTGACGATCTCAAAGCTGATCACCGAATAAAGGTAAACAAAAATCACCGCCACAAAGACCAGCGAGAAGTCGATCGCATTGCGATACACGTCCAGGAGGTTGCGTTTGCGCTGCGGGTTCCACAAGGCCGCGCCCAGGAAAAACAAGGAGTGGAGAAAAACCGGGGTCTCCTGCATCGGCCAGGGGTTCGGCAGGGGCCGATGCAAAATGACTTCCCAGACAAACCAGTACAGCATTCCCACAAGATAGAGCCACAGGCCAATCGTCAGGAAGAGCCAGAAGACGCGCGGACTTCCCTCCCGGCGCCAGGCGGCTGCCGCGCAAAAGATTCCTGCCAGGAGCACCGGGACGAGGTGGCTGATGTTGCCAAGCACCGTCACCAGGTTGGGGCGGTGGGAAAGAACCAGAAAGGCTGCGAGATGGAACAGAACAAATAGACCGGCAAAGAGGCCGAACAGTTTTTCCGCTCGGGTCAGATTTGTCCCTGCCAAAGTGGACTCACTTTCCAAATTGCTCTCTCAGGGGCAGCATTCCTATGGGACTAAAAAGCGCCGACAGCGAGCAATAGTACTTGTGTACTTGGCAGCACTAGGGACAGTCGCCCGTCCTGGGCTACTTCCGCGGGGTGGGCTTACATGCGTCGCAGGGGCAGATTTCTCGCAGATAATCGAAGCTGTAGATGCCGGTGTCGTGGCCGTCGTTCCATACGAATTGAATGGCGTACTGCCCGACGTGTTCCACGCTGCGCGGTTTCGGGGTTTCTCGGTAAAGAGGGAGAGCCACGCCGCTGCTGCCGTGGGAAGGCTTTGAGCCACAGGCTGCGCAAGGACAGGCATCGCGAAGATAGGGAAAGGGATAGAGACTCTGGTGGCCGTCCAACCAGGCGATTTCGAGGCCTTTGCCCGTGGAAGCGTGAACCTTGATGCCGGTGGGGGTATTTAGAGCTGTCTTTGTCATTCTTTAGCGTGGCGACGGAGCCGATCCCGAAGCTTCCGGAGGGTGGCAGCGCCCTCGCCGACAATCCATGTTCGCAAGTTTGCCGACCGGAAGCAACCGCGGCGCCGCTCGGCGCCTTCTCGCCCGGGCTCCGCCGAAGGCGGGACTAGATGGGATCGCGGTGCACGATCCTTCCGCCGACGATCGTGAGCAGGACCTTCGTTTCACGGATCTTGAGTGGAGAAATTTCAAACGGGTTCTGGGAGAGGACGATGATGTCGGCAAGTTTGCCGGGTCGGAGGCTGCCTTTGCGTCGGTCTTCGAATTCGGCATAGGCGGCGTCGAGGGTGTAGGCGCGGATGGCCTGCGGCAGTGTCACCCGCTGCGCGCCCACCCAGCCGCCGGCAGGTTGGCCGTCATCGGTTTGGCGTGTCACAGCGTTTTGTAATCCAATCCAGGGGCTGAGTGAAACGACCGGCCAATCGCTGCCGAATGTCAGCCTCGCGCCGTGCCGGCGAATGTCGTTCCAGGCGAACGAATAGGGCAGCCGCTCGTGGCCGACGTTCCTCGCCCAGATCTCAACCAGGTTCGACTCCGGATAACAGTGATAAGGTTGGAAACTGGCGATGACGCCCAACCCGGCAAAGCGCGGGATGTCCACCGGAGAAATACTCTCAATATGCTCGATGCGAAATCGCCGGTCGCGCGGGCCGTTCGCCTTGAGCGCATTTTCATAAGCATCGAGCGCCATGCGAATGCCGCCGTCGCCGATGGCATGGAGCATCACCTGGAAACCACGTCTGTCTAGCTCGGCTACCAGGCGATCGATCTCCTTCTGCGTGAAATTGGGCTTGCCGTTGAGCTTCGGGTCGTCGGCGTACGGCTCCAGCATGGCGGCGGTATGCGATTCGATCACCCCGTCCATGAAGCCCTTGATGACGCCGGCGCGGACCCAGGGGCTGCGATAAAGTTTTCGCGCTTTTTCAAAATCGGCGATCTCTTTCTCGGTTGTGGTGGGCGCCAGATTCATGGCCATGTAGATCCGCAGGGTCAGTTCGCCGCGGCTGCGCAATGCTTCGAAGAGCGCCAGGTCATTCAGGCCGCCATCGGCGTTGACCACGCTGGTCAGGCCGGAGCGGGCGGCGAGCTTCAGGCCTTTGCGCAGGGCCGCGAGTGCTTCGGCATGGGTTGGCTTCGGGAGAAGTTTGGTGACCAGGTCACCGGCAGTTTCTTTCAAGGCCCCGGTCGGCTCACCTGTCGCCGGATCCTTTACGATCATGCCGCCGGGTGGATCGGGAGTGTCCCGGGTGATATGGGCGGCGGCGAGCGCCCGGCTGTTTGCCCAGTTGGTATGGCCATCGTAGGCCTCGAGGATCGCCGGCCGGTCGGAGACCCACTCATCGAGCTGGCGCTTGTCCGGCAAGCCGCCCGGGGCGAAGCTCGTGTAGAGCCAGCCGCGGCCCACGATCCATTTCTTCTGGGGGTGGGCGGCGGCATACTCCCGCACCCGCTGCTTCATCTCTTCGATCGCATAAGCGCCGTCCAGGTTCACCTGCTCAAGAGCCAGACTGCCGCCGCGGAAATGGAGGTGGCTGTCAATCATCCCCGGCATGGCGAACCGGCCGCGCAGGTCGATGGTTTTTGTTCTCGGCCCGCGGAAGTGGTTCAGCTCCGCCTCGCTTCCGACCGCCAGAATCTTCTCACCGCGAATGGCCACGGCATCCGCCCACGGCTGTCCTTCTTCTACGGTATAAATCCTTCCGTGAGTCAAGATCAGGTCAGCGTGAACGGGAGGCTTCGCTGCCTTTTGAACAGACGATTTTTCCCCAGCCGAAACGAAAGTGACCGGCACGAAAAGGAGAATAACCAGGAGCGTGCGCAGCGCAAGGATCATGAGGCCTCCCCGGGCAAGATCATTTCCGAATCGAACCACCAAACATACAATAACCCGGCGGGAGAAGCATAGGCTTTCGCCACGCCGGGATGCCGGCGGCCGATTCGAGCGCCCGCATCGGCCATGCTCGTGCCGTTGCTATTTACGGGAGCCGGGCTGCGACCGATAAAAGTGCAACACCGGAGCCTTGCTTCGGGTTCACCGTCCGGGAGCTTTCGAGGGCTCCCGGCGGGAAAGTGGAGTTACGAGAGTCTTGCCACCCAGCGAGCAATTATGACGTAGCTGCCGTCAGCCGGATGCTTCAGAAGCAGCCCAAAAACGCGCAGGCGAATGGGGTTTGTGCCGGAGAGGTCTTGCAAGCCGGCTAGGCCGCGGAACCAAGTCATGTTATCGGTCCAGACCTTCACCGGGCCGTTGATGATGCACCCTCCCAAGCTGTTGCACACCATCTGGAAGGAACCGACGTTGCCGCCGATGATGCGCGTGCTGCCGATGACCCAGTTACCCGTGAGCGCCTGTGGCAGGAGTGTCACACGCCGCGCGGTGAGTGGTTGCTGGCTCAGTTGGCCGCCGATGACCACGCGCTGGCCGGGCAACATGCTGGAGCGATTGAAGAGGAGCGAGGAAAGCGCCAGCCGCTTGCGGAAGATGTGGAACCACGTGTTACCGTCCACATTGAACGTGCCGACGTCACCAACGGAGATCCCCGGGACGTCCGGCAATTCGAAGCGGACAAGCAAGTTGATCTGATCCGCTGGGCCGCTGGTTGGCACCAGACCGGTAATCAAGCCACCGGCGACAAAGCGATCCTCGGCGATGACCTTGACGAATTCGGCCCGGAGGGTGCCGTCGTCATTGAACGTGCCTTCCACTTCCACGATCATGCCGACCGCCAACTTGGTGATGTCGAGAGCGCCTTCATCATCCCACACGGTGTTGGCGTCGGTCTTGATCGTCAGGCTGCGGCCGCGCGGAGTCTGAATGACAAAAGTGCCGGCAGCAATGTCAATCGAAGTGATGCCACCGCGGACTTCGTCCACGCGGCCGTCCTCATCGCGCGGGCGCACCGCGCGGATGGCGAGCGTTGGGTTGACGGAGCCGGTCAACTGCCCGGCAGCGTCCATCACCAGCGAGTCCGCCACCCGGAAGTCCACTCGCAAACCAACGATGCCGTTCTCGGGAACCGTCAAAACCGGCCGGAGGGGAACAGGAACGAGCGAGGTCGTCAAGGTTCCGTTCAGGGTTTTCACTGCGGGTGGGTCGGTCGAGGTGTCGAGATAACCGATGACCGGGCTCGCAAGCCCGATGGTTGCCGCATCGTAGTTGCCAGCCGGCACGGCACTCAGGTCGAGCAAGTTCTGAATGCCTTCCAGCCGGGCAAACTCGATCTGTGTGGGAGAGGTAAGCACCGAAACCGGCGTTCCGCCGCCTTCCGGTGTCAAGGTCAGACTGGTGACGGTGATCTTGAAGGAAAGGACGCAGGAAAGCGGCGCGTCGGTGGTCAGGATATAAACTTGCCCGCGGGCTTGACCGGGCGGGGGATTCGGCTCGGTATTGCCGCTGCAACTCAAGCCAGCCGCGGTGAGGGCCAGCACCAAGAGAATGCCGAACGTACGCAATTTGGAACTTGTCATGGGCTTTGTGCCTCCCGGAAAACTTGGACCGCGAAAAAATTCTCGCTCTGCCCGGTGCAGGCAGATTTGCAGTCGCCTCTGCCTTCCAGCCTGGGGCTGGTCCGATTGGATGGGTCGCGGACACTTCCTTTCGGCCAGAGCCTCGACCGACACTGGGTCAAACCCCAGTGGCCCGAAAAAGTTGCCCCGAAGAAGCGCTCCTTCAGATAGCTCCCAGTGATAAAGATAACTCCTTTACTACCAATGTATTACGAGGAAAGGATTGGCCTGGAGGTGATAGAGGAATGGCGCAGGCTCGTTCCCGGTGCGGGCGCTTGCAAAATGCTCTGAGGCAGCCTACGCTCAGGGTTCTGCGGCCAGGAACTTGAGTTTGCCGGAAGCGGGCCTTGTGGAAAATGTCGAGATGAGGCACAGCATGCCACCACAGAAAAGCTTCACCCTGATTACCGGGGCGAGCAGCGGCATCGGAGAATGTTTTGCCGGAGAATTGGCGAAGCGCAAACACAACCTGGTGCTGGTAGCACGGTCGGCCAGCAAGCTCCAGAAAATGAGTGAAGAGCTATCGCGGGCAGAGGGTATCGAATGCCGGCACCTGGCCGTGGATCTTTCCGTGGCGGGAGCCGACGAGCAGGTGGTCGCGTTCACGACCGGCGGCGGCCTCCAGGTGGACTGGCTGATCAACAACGCCGGCTTTGGCACCTATGGAAAGTTCCGTGACTTGCCGCTCGAGCGCGAACTCGAAATGATTCGACTGAACGTGAGCTCTTTGGTGGCGTTGACACACCATTATCTTGGCCCGATGCTCGAGCGGAAGCGCGGAGTGATTTTAAACGTGGCTTCGACGGCCGCCTTCCAGCCGGTGCCTTTCCTAGCGACCTACGCGGCCACGAAGGCCTTTGTTCTTCACTTCACGGAAGCTGTCGCCGCCGAATGCAAAGGGACAGGAGTCTCGGTCAGTTGCCTTTGTCCCGGTACGACCGATACGAATTTTTTTGAAGTAGCCGGAATGCAGAACCGAGCACACCGTGGCCCGATGGAATCTCCGGAACAGGTGGTGGCGA
>DATBWB010000155.1 GCA_036514995.1 Candidatus Acidiferrales bacterium | reverse complement strand
AAGAGAGCAGCGAGCAGCCGTGCTCGGCAACTTAGGGCTAGTAGAAAGTAAGATCAGGAAAACACAATAACTCCTCGTCGGTTTGATTGGAATTACAACGGGTCATTGCGAACTAGCAAAGTCAACTGTGGTCGCCCTCTTACTTGGTGGGCAACTCCCGGTGCGTCACCAACTTCCTGACCAACCCGTTCGTGACTATCTACGTCGGCCCTCACACTGATCATGCCATCTTGACCTTGGCCGTGGAAAGGAACTCGTTCCCGCAATCAAAACGGTTTACAGGAGTCGGAAGGTAACTTCGACGGTAGCGATGACTGGCACAGGCACGCTGCCGCGCATGCCGGGTTTGAAGCGCCAGGTGCGGAGGGCCTCGATCGCTTTTTCGTCGAGACCCAGGCCAAGGCCGCGCACCACCCGGATGTCAGTGGCGCGCCCTTCCGTGTCCACGACGATCAGCAAAACGACGGTGCCCGAATAACGGGCCTTGCGAGCTTCGTCGGAGTAACGCGGATCGGGGCAATAGGCACAGACCGGCGCGCTCACGCCGCCACCCACACGAAACGCTCCGCCGCCGATCCCGCCGCCCCATCCTGGCCCGACGCCCGGACCGGTGCCCGAACCCACGCCCCCTCCGCTCCCCGTCCCGATCCCGCCGCCCCATCCGGGGCCGGAGGATTGAGTGATGAGTTGGGCGAGCGGGTCGCCGTATGTCGCCAGGTTAGGTTGCGGGAAAGTAATCTGAGGCGGCACAACCACCGTTGGCTCCACGGCCATCTTTGGGTCGGGATTGCGAAGGACCACTACCGGCGGCGTAAGCTGCTGCATGGCAAACTTGGGCAGGCGCCCCTTGGACGCATCGATCTTGCTGCGCTCGCCGCCGCCCCCGCCGCCCCCGGCCTGGTTTTTGCCCGGAGGCAGAAACGCCGCGTAGGGCGACAAGTCGATTGGGGTGATGCGGACCTGAACCTTGGTCTCCGAGTTAGACCGGGCATACCGGATGAGCGGGATAATGACCAGCAGGACGACCAGGATCACGTGCCAGCTTGAGGAGAGCACAAAGCTCGGCCCCAAATGCTTTCGCTTCTCCCAAATTTCCGGCACCGCCACCGGCTGGCTGGTCAGAGCAATGGGCGGAAGCTTCCGCGGGAAAAGCGTCTCGCGCAGATTTTCAACCAGGCTCGAATACCAGGGACGCTCCTCATAAAGGAAATGATACGGGTCGGATCCGGGGCGTAGCTTGACGGCGCGGAAGGCTCCCCGGCCCATCAGAAAATCGGCAAGGTCGCGGAAAAAGGATCGGGAGGCCGGCTGGACCTCGAGGAAAAGGTCAGAGCGCACCCCTCGCGGCGCCGAGCCAAACGCTCCCCGGCTTGTCAAGAACTCGCGCAGATTCCGGGAAAAGACCTGCCATCTGGACTCATAGTCGGGGAAAAGGTTGGGCGGCTCAGTCGCTCGCGGTGCCTTCGCTTGGCCTGCGGTCGGGGTGCTTGTTGGAGGCCCTTGGGTCTGCGTTGCCATCCTTCCGTTCCATTCTGAGCTGGTCAGCCTATTCTACTTAGATTCCACTCGCAAAAAAAGGATGTATTCTCCGGCATGCCGTAATGCTGACAGCACAACCAAATCATTGTAACATGACGCGCTTGGCTGGCCGGACTCGCCCCGCCACAGCGGGGTGAGCGATGCCGTCGCTATCGTGGGTCCTTTCTCAGCCCGATCCTCACCGATGGGGAGAATGGGCCGGAGGGCGAATGCCCAAAGCCGTTGATTTGAAAAGTACTCTGAACCTTCCCAGAACCGCATTCGCCATGAAGGCCAATCTGGCGCAGACCGAGCCAGCCCAGTTGGCTGAGTGGGAGGCCAAGCGAATCTACGAGCGAATCCTTCAGGCCCGCGAGGGGGCGCCGGTTTTTGTGCTTCACGATGGCCCTCCCTATGCCAACGGCGATGTTCACCTCGGCACCGGCGCCAATAAAATCCTGAAAGATTTCATCGTCAAGTCCCGAACCATGATGGGCTATCGGGCACCGTTTGTTCCCGGATGGGATTGCCACGGCCTGCCCATTGAAATCAAAGTGGACCAGGACCTGAAAGAGCGCAAGGCCACGATGAGCCCGGTCGAGATTCGCCGGGCCTGCCGTGAATACGCCGCCCGATTCGTCGAACTTCATCGGCGCGACTTCAAGCGGCTGGGAATCTTCGGGCAATGGGACGACCCCTATCTGACGATGAGCAACCAATACGAAGCCCTCATCGCGGAAACCTTCCTGAAGTTTTTGGAAAAGGGCAGCGTCTATCGCGGACTCAAGCCGGTCTATTGGTGCGTGTACGACGAGACGGCTCTGGCCGAAGCCGAGGTCGAGTACGAAGACCATACCAGCCCTTCCATCTGGGTTCGCTACAGGCTGACCCAGCATCCGGTTACGGTTGTTCATACAATCAAGGGCCTCAAGAGGACTGAGCCACACGATGTGCCTGAGGCGCTTCGAGGTCGGGAAGTGTTTGCCATCACCTGGACCACCACGCCCTGGACTCTTCCGGCGAGCATGGCCCTGGCCTTCCATCCTGACTTTGACTATGCGGCTGTCGAGACAGAGGAGGGAGCCGTCTATCTCGTCGCCGACCAACTTCGGGAAGTGGTCGCCGGGCAGTGCGGCTTCAAGCAAAAGGCGGTCCTGGCGACGTTCAAGGGCTCCGATTTGGAGCAAAGAGGCCTTGTTTTTGAGCATCCGTTCCTCCCGCCGAAACAAGGATACCCAAATTCTTTCATTGACAGTGTTTTGGCCGAATACGTGACTCTCGATGTCGGCACCGGCATCGTCCACACCGCGCCCGGGCACGGCGCGGAAGACTACATGACCGGGCTCAAGTATGGGCTGGAGACCTACTGCCCGGTGGACAATGCCGGGCGATTCAGCGAAGGATTGCCGGAGTATGCGGGCCAGCGCGTCTTCGAGGCCAACCGTTCCATCATCGAGCTGTTGCGTAAGCGCGGAGCGTTGCTGGCGAGCGAAGACCTGAAGCACTCTTACCCGCACTGCTGGCGTTGCCACAATCCGGTCATCTTCCGGGCGACCGAGCAGTGGTTCATTTCCCTGGAGCGTGACCGGCTGCGCGAGCGTGCGCTCGAAGAGATCCGGCGGGTGAAGTGGCTGCCGGAATGGGGCGAGGAGCGCATCGCCAGCCTGGTGGGCACGCGGCCCGATTGGTGCATTTCTCGCCAGCGCGTCTGGGGCGTCCCGCTGCTTGTCTTCTACTGTGAGGCGTGCGAGGCGCCGCTCGAGGACGCGAAGGCGCTGCGCCAGGTAGTGCGCTGGTTTGAAAAGGAGGGCGCCGACGCCTGGTTTGCTCACCCGGCCGAAGAACTTTTGCCGCGAGGAACGAAATGCGGGAAGTGCGGCGCCTCGCGCTTCCGCAAAGAGAATGACATCCTCGACGTCTGGTTTGATTCCGGCTCGTCGCACCTGGCGGTGCTGGGCCATAGCCCGGATCACCCGTGGCCTTCCGACGTGTATATCGAAGGCGGCGACCAGTATCGCGGCTGGTTCCACAGTTCGTTGCTGATCGGGGTCGGGACAAAAGGCGGGGCGCCCTATCGCACCGTGATCTCGCACGGCTGGACGCTCGATGCGGAGGGGCGGCCCATGTCGAAATCGCTGGGCAACGTCATCCTGCCGCGCGAAATCTGCGATAAATACGGCGCTGAAATCCTTCGCTTGTGGGTGGCCTCGGTCGATTATCACGACGACATGAGGTGGAGCGAGGAGAGCCTCGCCCGGCTGGGCGAAGCCTATCGAAAAATTCGCAACACGTTTCGGATTTGCCTTGCGAACCTCTTTGATTTCGACCCGGCTCGCCACCTCGTCGCCGCCGAGCGCATGCTGGAGGTGGACCGCTGGATGCAGGAGCGGGCGAAGGGGCTGGTCCGGCGATGCCTCGAGTGGTACGCCGGCTACGCCTTTCACAAGGTCTATCACGCCCTCTATGATTTCTGCGCAGTGGACTTGAGCGCGCTCTATGTGGATATCTCGAAGGACCGGCTGTACACCTTTGCCCCGGATTCGTTGCCGCGCCGGTCGGCCCAGAGCGCGCTCTATCGCATCGCGGACGCTTTGATTCGTCTGGCGGCACCTTTGATGGTTTTCACCGCGGAAGAGGCGTGGAAACATTTGCCCAAAGGCGCGCCTTGGCCAGAGGCGGGCAAGCCCGCAGCGAAGGTTCGGGACGAGCGGGAAACGGTTCACGCCCAGCACTTCCCCAGGCCGGAGGAGCTGGCTGCCGGTCTCGAAGAAGACCGGGCGGCCAACTGGGATGGCTTGCTGGCGGTGCGGACCGAGGTGTTGAAGGCCCTGGAAGCAGCGCGCAAGGACAAGATTATCGGCAGCGGGCTCGACGCGAAGGTCTATCTCCGCATGAACAGCGCCCTGGAGCCGTTGCTCGAATCGTACCGTGAGTGGCTGCCGATGTGGTTGATCGTGTCCCAGGTTGAACTGGGCCGCGAACACCGCGAGGGCGCGCTCGAGTCGGAGATCCCCGGCCTGGAAATCTCCGTCAGCCGGGCGGAGGGAGCCAAGTGTGAGCGCTGTTGGAGCTATTCGACGCGGGTTGGCGAATCGTCCCAGCACCCGACGATCTGCGAGCGATGCCTTGCCGCCCTCGCCCAGATCGAAGCGGGCTCCCGATGACAGCCGGGCCATCCGTATGAACGCATCGGCAAGAGTTCCGTTCTTGATTCTGGCCGGAGCGGTGGTTGCCGCCGACCAGTTGAGCAAGCGGGTCATCTCGAGCGAACTTCGCCTGGGAGAGGTGCGGTCTATCGTGGAGGGTGCCTTCAATCTGACCCATACGCTCAATCGTGGGGCCGCGTTCAGCCTGATGGCCGATGGCTCTTCCTCCTTCAAGCTTGGGCTGTTGATACTGGTTTCGGTGTTGGCGAGCGTGGTCGTGCTCGCCTTGCTTTGGCGCTCGCGCCAGGAATCCCGGGTGGGGCGCACCGGCCTGGCTATGATTCTCGGCGGCGCGTTGGGGAACCTCTGGGATCGCATTAGCAACGGCAGTGTCATTGACTTCCTCGATTTCTACTTCCGCAGTTATCACTGGCCCGTTTTCAATCTTGCCGACGCAGCCATCGTGCTCGGCGCGCTGCTGGTGCTATACGAGATCTTCTTCGGCGAAGAGCGCCGCCCTGCCCGGCGGGGTGACGCGGGGCGGCGGCCGCCCGAGCGGGCTTCGCCTCGAGCGGAGCCTTGACTTGTTTCCTCGCCTGCTCCAGCTTGGCTGGTTTACCCTCCACACTTACGGATTGCTCGTGGCGCTGGGTTTTTTTTCCGCGCTCGTCCTGGCAGCAAGGCGGGCGCCCGAGGAGGGATTGGACTCGGGCAAGGTCTGGGACCTGGGCATCGTCATGGCGCTTGCCGGTATCGTTGGCGCCAAACTGGGAATGTTTTTGAGCGAACGGCAGTACTACCTGGATCACCCGCTGGAGATGCTTTCGCTTTCGACGTTGCAGTCGGCCGGGGTCTGGTATTTTGGTCTGGCGGGTGGGGCCATCGCCTGCGTGCTGATGGCGCGCCGGTACCGCTACTCGTTCGGGAAGGTCGCCGACGTCTTCTCGCCCGGTGTCAGCTTCGGGCTGGGCATGGGGCGGCTGGGTTGCTTTTCAGCCGGATGCTGCTGGGGCAAAGCGACCGGGTTTCCCTGGGCGGTCACGTTCACCGAGCCGTATAGTCATCAGGTGGTCGGAGTCCCGCTTGGGGTCCCGCTCCATCCCGCTCAGCTCTACGAGTTCGTCCTGGATATGGCGCTGTTTTGGTATCTCGGCAGGCTTGCCCGGCGGAAAAGCTATGACGGCCAGGTTTTCAGCGTCTATCTTTTCCTTTATGCCATCGGGCGCTTCCTGATCGAAATGGTCCGCGGCGATGACGAGCAACGCGGCTTTGTCATCGGCCACTGGCTGTCCACCTCGCAATTGATCAGCTTGCTGTGCATCCTCGGCGTGGTGACATTCTGGTGGAGGCGGCGAGCGGGCTTGCGGGATCGCCCATGAACCCCCTCGTCCAAAAGTTGGGTCCTGATGGGGCGGCGGCCGGGAAGCGACTGGACAAATACCTTGCTCAGCAATTGCCGGGAGTGAGCCGGGCGCGGTTGCAACAATGGATCAAGCAGGGTCGCGTCCGGCTTGCCGATACTCGCGGAGCGCTGGCTGCCAAGCGGGTGAAGCCCCGCCTGCTACTATCCGGGCAAGAGTCCATCGAAGTGGAATGGCCCCGACCTGTCGGGGCGGGCGGGGCCGGGCTTCCGGCGCAGCCGGAAGACATTGCGATTGAGATTTTGTACGAAGACGACGACGTGGTGGTTGTGAACAAGCCGGCGGGCATGGTGGTGCATGCCGGGGCCGGTGTCCGCGGCGGAACGCTGGTCAACGCCCTGCTGCACCATGTGGGGCAGCTCGCCTCGATCGGCGGGCCGCTGCGCCCCGGAATTGTTCACCGGCTGGACCGCGGCACATCGGGAGCACTCATTGTTGCCAAAACAGATGCGGCCCACCTGAAGCTCAGCGAGCAATTTCGGCTGCGGCAGGTGGAAAAGCGATATATCGCGTTGGTGCACGGGCGCATCAAAAGCGACCGGGGCAGCATCACCTTGCCGGTGGCGCGCGACCGGGTGCGGCGGGTGCGCATGACCACTCGGCGCCGCGAGGGGCGCCAAGCCAGGACCGAATATCGCGTCCTCGGCCGGCTGGACGGGTTCACCCTGGTGGAAGCAACCATCCCCACCGGCCGGACACACCAGATCCGGGTTCACTTTTCAGCACTGGGCCATCCGGTGGTGGGCGACACGCTTTATGGGGCCTCGCGCCAGATTCGCCTGGGCGGAACGAGGTTGCCAGTGCTGGGCAGAAATTTTCTGCACGCTGCCCTTGTGCGGTTTCGTCACCCGGCGGACGGCCGGTGGTTGGAAATCAAGGCGGCGCTGCCGCCCGAGTTGATCGCCTTCCAGAGAGCGTTGGAAAAAGCGCTCTGAGTTGGCTTCGATGCCGGTTCCTGTCGCGGGGCGCTGCTTCTGTGTTGACCGGGCTGAGCAGAGCTAATTATAATAGGGCGGGTATTTTCGGGGGCGGGCAACATGCAAGGCAGGGCGCTTGCGCTGACGATGGTGATCTTGGCGACCGGCTTCGCCGGGGGGCAGTCGCCGCCCTCGGCGCCACCCCCGCAGAACCCTCCCTCCCAAACCCAAAAGCCGGAAAGCAGCCGCACGACCATCCGCCGGCGCGTTGAAGTGGTGAACATGGTTTTCAGCGTGCTGGACAGGAAAAACCGCTTCGTGACCGACCTGGGCCGCGATGATTTCAAGGTTTTCGAGGACAAACGGCCGCAGTCGATTCAGTATTTCAGCCGGGAAATGGATTTGCCGCTGCGCATCGGCATGCTCATTGACACGAGCAATTCCGTTCGCGAGCGCTTCCAATTCGAGCAGGAGGCGGCGATCGATTTCTTTTACAACGTGCTTCGCCGGGGCAAGGACAAAGCGTTCCTCATGAGCTTTGACATCGAACCGGCGGTCGTGCAGGACTTCACCGATGACGCGGAGGCGCTGGCCAAGGCGGTGCGCTCCCTCCGCCCCGGCGGCGGCACCACGCTCTTCGACGCCATTTATTTGGCGGCCCGGAACAAGCTTTCCCAACCCAATCCGGAAGAGCAAAACTACCGGCGAGTCTTGATCGTCATCTCCGACGGCCAGGATACCTTTTCGCGGGTAGCGCGCAGCGATTCGCTCGAGATGGCGGAGCGGGCTGAGGTGGCCATCTACACCATCTCGACCAACATCGAGTCGCTCAGCGTGAGCACGGCCACGCCGGAGAAAATTCATCTCGCCGAGGGCGACAAGATTTTGAAGGAGCTTGCCGACTCCACCGGCGGACGCTCCTTCTTTCCTTATCGGGCGGAAGACCTCTCCCAGTCGTTTGAAGACATCGGGCTCGAACTCCGCAGCCAATATAGCCTCGGCTTCCGGCCGACTCAGCTCGTTGCCGACGGGAGATTTCATGGGGTGGAGATCGTCACCGAGCGCAAAGGGGTCAAAGTTCGCACCCGCCGCGGGTATTACGCGCCCAGAGATTGAAGCAAAGGCAAGAAACAGGGATGGCCACCGAAATCGCCCGCCGCGGCGGGAAGTCTGGGCGGGTTCCCTCTCCAGTGGGAATTATTCTTTCGGAGCGTAGTAGCCCCGCCGGGCAAGGAGCTTGTGGCCGTCCCGCTTGACCTGAAGCTTGATTTTACGGTAGGAGCCGTCGCGCTTCTTGTTGGTGGAAGTGTAACCGATGGAATACTGCGAGCGCATCTCCTCGGCAATCTGCGCGAATGCCTGGGTCAACTTTTTGGGGTCGCTCGCGGTAATGCCCCGGCCGCCGGTTTCCTCGGCTAGCTTTTTAATGACGCTATCCCCGGAATAGCCGCCCGAGCCGTAAAAGGAACGGTCAAACACGGCGACGAGGTAGATCACGGTGTCGCTGCGCTGAGCGGCTTCGAGCGCCTGGTTGAGCGTCATGCGGCTGCCGCAGTCCACTCCATCGGTGAGGATCAAGAGGGCCTTGCGGCCGGCCTCGCCGCCGAGCTTATCGGTAGCGGCCAGGTAGATGGCATCGAAGAGGCTGGTTCCTTTGCAGCCGGTTTCAAAGGGCCCGCGGGAGACGGGCGAAAAGGGGGCATTGATCACGGTGCGCTCGACCGCCCGTTCAAGCCGCGCCACCTCATTGGTGTAGTCCTGGAGCAAGTCCACGTCGACGTCGAACGAGATCACAAAGACAAGGTCCTTTTTCTTCACCACCTGCTCGAGGAAGCGCACCGCCGATTGTTGTTCCATCGGGAGCACTCGACCCTGGCTGACACTGGTGTCCACGAGCAGCCCGAGCGAAAGCGGCTCGGCGCTTTCCCTGGAGAAGAAACTGATTTCTTGTTTCTGGCCATCCTCCCAGAGGTCAAAATCCTCCTTCTTGAGGTCAGGGATGATCCGGCCGCCGGAGTCTCGAACCGTGGCCAGGACGTTCACCACGTTGACGGTGACGCGAATGGGGGGCCCGGGCGGGGCTTCCTGGCCAGCAAGCGGCCGCGGCAAAAGGGTGAGCAGAGCAAGCAAGAGAAAGTTTCCCAAGGAGAGAAGCCGGCCTCGACTCATTTTTTTACCATGTTTTACCATCGAGGGCAAACGTATAATGGAAGCGAATGCCATCTGAGAGCTTGGATGCTTGTTTGGGGCAAGAGGATGACCGAAGGTATCCGCCGCCGTGCCCTTGGCATCCAACCTATTCGATGCTGATTGCACGAGACGTTTTCGGGCTGGGTTCGCTCCTCGCGTGCGCCTTGCTCCTTGCGCCGGCTGTCACCCCGTCTTCACAAGCGCCCGTGGACAACGACCCGCGAGCCGTCATCCGCTCCCGGGTTGATTTGGTGGTCGTGCCCGTCACCGTCAAAGACGGCGATGGCAACCAGGTGACCGATTTGCGGGCGGATGAATTTCGCATTTTTGAGGATGAGGTCGAGCAAAAAATTATCCTCTTTTCCGCCGAACCGTTTCCGCTCTCGGCCGTCATCCTGGTGGATAGCGCGCTCAGCCCGACCTCGGTCGAGCCAGTGCGCAAAAGCCTTCGCGCCATCGCTGCCGGGTTCAGCCCCAACGACGAGTTCGCCCTCTACACCTTCGATGTCTATCCGAAACTATGGCTCGACTTTACCTCGGACACCGACCAGCTCTTTGCCGCCCTCAAGCGGTTGGAACTCGGCCAGCGGGAAACGTGGGCGCCCGGCGGGCCCATGAGCTCGGGGCCGCGTGTCAATACTCTGCCGGTCGGCCCCACGCTGCCGAGTACGCTCCCCCAGACGGCGACGGTGGACAAAAATATTGACGATGCGGTCTTTGCCGCCGCCAATGCCCTTTTGACGCGGGAGCGGAGCCATCGAAAAATTGTTTTTCTCGTTTCCGACGGCGCCAATTCTCGTCGCAACGTCAACAAGCGTGACGAGGTGGTCAAGCTGCTTCTTTCAGCGGACGTAGCCGTCTATGGGGTCGGGGTGGGGGATGCGGTGCTGAATCGGGGGGCGGGCGTGCTCGCGCGCTATGCCCGGGCGACCGGCGGAGACATCTTCTATGCGATGGGCCGCGACTCGCTCGAAGAAGTTTACTCGCGCCTCGCCGAACAGGCGCGCTATCGCTACACCCTCGGCTACGTTCCTTCCGTGCGCCACCTCACCAACGACTATCATCGCATCGAAGTGCGCGTCAGGCGACCCGGGCTCACGCTGCTGGCGCGCGACGGATATTTCTACGTGGTTCGTCCCCAGTAGAAAAATCTTTCGCCTTATTTCCGCCGAAAAACGTTTTCGTCGCGTGCAGTTTTTTCTTGACATTTGTTTTGATGACTCGTAAAAACAAAGCTGAGCCTGCTCCTCGCACGCGAGCGAGGCGGGCAGGCGAACTCGAAAGCTAAGGGAGAGTAGCTCAATGAAGAAGAAAGCAGCGAAGAAGAAGAAGAAGTAGCACGCTTTCGGACCAAGTGACGTTTTTCCTCGGGGAGCGAGCAATCGCTCCCCTTTCTATTTTTCCGATCTTGGGTCGGAGGCCAGAGGGATGAGCTGCTCGTGCGCCGGGCAGAGCGGCCGATACTCGCAGTAGCGGCAGTGAAAGCCGGGCAGCGCTTCGAATTGCCCGGCACGGATGCGAGCGGCGACCTCTTCCACGCGCTCCCTGGCCTTGTTCAAATCCTGGTCGTCGCGCGAGGTGCTGACGGGCTCATTGGTGGCGAGGTTGTAAAAGGTCAAGCGCACGGGGTCAAGACGCAGCACTTGGCGGGCGGCAAGCGCGTAGAGCGAGAGTTGGCAATCGTTGTCGGCGTCTTTGCGCGTTTTCGGTCGCCCGGTCTTGTAGTCCACGATCTCCACCTGGCGCCCGGCGAGGCGGTTGATCTGGTCTATGTATCCGGTCACGTCCGTTCCGCCGACCTTCATGGTGAATCCCTTTTGCTTTTCGACGACATCGGGTATGGCCCGCTCATGGATGGCATGGAAAGCGGCAAGCTGCTCGAGCCCCGCGCGGCGGTACTCCTCTTCCTGGTAGCGGTCGCTGAAACCGGCGCTCGACCAGAGTTCCCGCAAGATTTGGTCGAGCTCGGGAAACGCCACCGCTCTTTTTTTTCGCAGCTCCATGTAGCGGCCGATGACGGCGTGCAAGGTGTTGCCAAAAGTGGTTGCCGCATGGGGCCCGGTCGGAATCTTCCACTGGTAGGCGAACTTATATTTGAGGGAACACTGCTCGTAGGTTTCAATCGAGGAAGCGCTCAGTTGGAGGGGCTTGTCGGGCCGGGCAAAGGGAGCGGCGAAGGAATGGGGGCGAGCCCGCGCCCATCGGGTGATCTGCGAATAGGTGTAAGGACTGGGCGAGTGGCGCAGCAGGGCGGGTTGGAGCGGGCTGTCCGGGGTGGGGCCGGGATTCGTCTCGACGCCGGCCGGGGCAACCTCCGGGGCAAGTTGCGCCAGGTCGCGCCGGGCCAGCTCCGGATCGCGAAGGAGGTCTTCCAAAAAAACCGAAGGCCGGGAGCGCTTTTTGACGACCGAGGCGAGAGTGAGCAGAAGGCGCGCCCGGGTCATCGCCACGTAGCAAAGGCGCCGCTCTTCGAGCACCTGATAGTCGCCCTGCGGCAACGCCTCCTTCATGAGCGCCTCGGGAAATTCGATGGTCACCTTGCGTTTCCACGGCGGGAAAGCGCCCTGGGTAAGCCGGAGGGCGAAGACCACCGGGAACTCGAGCCCCTTGGCGCCGTGCACGGTCATGAGCTGGACGGCCTCGCCAGCCAGGCTCGCCGGCTCCTCCGGCAGGGTGATTTCCTCGCCGGCCTCCTCGAAGTAGCCCAGGTACTCGATCAGTTCCTTGAGTTTCTTGGTTTCGCTCTTTTCCCGCCAATCGCGGATAAAGGCGCCAAGCCGCTCGACGTAGCGGCTGTCGGGGTCGGAAGGCAGAAGGTTGAGCTGAAGTTTCTCGACGAGGAGGGCGAAAAACTGCGCTGCGTCCATCCATTTTTCGCGCTCGCGCATCTGCCGAAGCCATTCCATAAATTCGGCAAGCCTCGTTTGAGCGTCGGGAAAGGCAAGTTCCCGGGTGGTTGCGGCGAGCGCGTCGTAAATGGAGATGCGGCTCTTGGAAGCGCGCTCGGCAAGCACCGCCAGATGCGACGCGTCCAAGCCCCAGTAGGGCGTCGCCAAGACCCGCGCCAGGCTCACATTGTCGTGAGGGGCATGGATGACACGCAGGTAGGCAAGCAGGTCGCGCACCAGGGTGTTGCGCAGGATGGAGAGATTCTTGATGACAAAGGGAATGCGGCGCTGGAGCAGGGCTTCAACCAGTTGATCGCGGTGGCGGTGGGCGCGATAGAGCACGGCGATTCTTCCGTAGGGAAGACCGGCGCTGTTCGCGTGAAGGGCGGCGATCTCTTGCGCCACCCATTCGGCTTCCGCCTGCGCATCGCCGAATGCGGCGAGGCGCACCCTCTCGCCCAGCGCCGCGGTAGGGGTCAAGGGTTTGTCCAAGAAGTAGCGGTCGTCCCCGTTCTGCCGGATGAGCTGGCCGGCGGCGCGAAGGATGC
>DATBWB010000154.1 GCA_036514995.1 Candidatus Acidiferrales bacterium | reverse complement strand
ATTTTGACGGAATTGAGAATCCAGAACAGAACGATCAATGCAGCCGCAATCTGCCAAATGCTGAAGAGTTGCATAAGAGACTCCTTTCGAATCTAACTCTACCGCCGGAATGAGGCTGAAGCCTGCGTCGAGACGGCTTCCACCTTCAATTTTAACCCCTCGACGCTTATGACTCGCACCTTCATCCCCGCTGGAATTTTTTGCTCGGAGATGGCTCGCCAGTTCTCGCCATGAATGAAAACTAATCCTTCCCCGTCAATCGCCTGGCGCACCTCGCCAATCTCCCCCACCATTTCCTCTGCACCGGCGGCCATCTTCCAGGCGCGGGACTTTAGCACCAGACGCAGCAGAAAAACCGTGATGGCAGCAAAGGAGATCGCCACTGAGATGGCCGTGCCCCAACGCACGCCCATTTCCGGTATCGGTGATTCAAATAGCATCACCGCGCCGAAGATCATCGCCAGCACTCCGCCCACCGCCAGCACCCCATGGCTCACAAACTTGGCCTCCAGGACAAACAATACCAGAGCCAGCAGAATCAGCAATACACCGGCATAGTTTACGGGCAAGAGGTTCAAAGCAAAAAGCGCCAGCAGCAAAGAGATCGCTCCCGCCACACCGGGCAGAATCCAGCCCGGGTGGCTGAACTCCACGTAGAGGCCGAGGATGCCTGCAATCAACAACAGAAACGCGATATTCGGCTCGAGCACCCGGCTCAGGAAGCGCTGGCGCGCGGTCATTTCGAACGGCTCAATGCTGGCTCCCTTCAGGGAAAGGGTCTCGCTTCGACCATCAAAGCGGGTAATCGTTTTTCCATCAAATTGCTGAAAAATTTGCTCGGGGGATTGGGCGATGGCGTCAATCAATTTCGCGTCCAGGGCCTCCTTCTCGGTCCACGACTTTGCCTCCGTCACGGCCTTTTCGCCCGCTTCGGTATTCCGCCCGCGCTTGCCGGCGATGCTCCGGAGATAGGCGGCCGCATCGCTGGTGATTTTCTTGCGCGTCGTCTCGTCAAGCGGAATCGGCGCGCCCCACGGAGTCAGCGCAATGGGAGAAGCAGCGCCGGTGTTTGTTCCCGGTGCCATCACGGCGATGTCGGCTGACTCCAGGATATAAAACCCCGCCGACGCGGCCCGTGACCCGGCCGGCCAGACGTACACGATGACCGGGACCCGAGAATTGATAATCTTATCGATGATTTGCCGCATCGAGCTGCCGAGTCCGCCGGGCGTATCCAGTTCGATGAGAATGCCGTCAGCATTCACCCGAATCGCGTGATCGATCCCGGCAGCAATGTATTCTGCCGTTACCGGATGAATGATCTCGTTCACCCGCAATAAAACAACATTCTTCGCCGCGGCTGCTCCGGCTGCCAGCCACACCGCGGCAACCACTCCAAGCAGGCGTTTCATGGTGCCTTCTCCGCGCCCCGTTCCGGCTGCTGGCGGGATCGCGCGACGGCTATAGCCAGCAATTCCTGCGCTTCCTTGTTGCTTGCGTCGAGCCGCAAGGCGTTCTTCGCCTCTGTCTCAGCCTCGCTCCACTTCTTCTCGTCCAAATAGACATTCGCCAGGAGCAGTCGTGCCTTGACCGAGTTTCGGCCGAAGAGAGCGGCTTTCAGTTGACGAATCGCTTCGGTCGGGCGACGGAGCCGGCGATAGACATCGGCCAGGTCATAGTGCGCCTCAAAAGAATTTGGGTCGAGCAGAAGAGCTTGAGAGAGCTCCTGGCGGGCGTTTTCCAGGTCTCCGCTGGCCAGCGCCTCCTGCCCGCGGCGCAGGTGGCGCTCCTCGTGCGTAGGCCGGGCTGCCGCATCCGACCCTGGCGCGCTTTCCAGAACGGCAAACCTCGCCGCCGTTTCGTCCCATTGAAAGACAAGACGGTCGGCTACGGCAAGTTCCTTCTCGGTTGGAGCCGCCGCCCTGTCCTTGGCCAGTTCGCTGAGCACTGGCTGCTTTGAGGCCTCATCTGCACCTGGGGGAAGTTTTTCGGCGGATGCCATCAGGAGTCGCCGCGCCAGCACATCTTGCGGATTCTCTTGAACCACCGCCCGCAGCCATGGGGCCGCTTCTGCGGCATCTCCGGCTCGCCAGGCATTCAGGCCGGTATTGAAAAGGACCTCGCTGCTGCTTTCATCCAGTTCGCGCGCCCGGGAAAGGTATTCGCCTGCCTTTTTTCCATCGGCCAGTCTCGCTGCCGCCACCGCCAGGTTGTTGAACACCGGGGCCACCGGCGCGCGCTGGACTGCGTTGAGGAATGCGGCCTGCGCTTTCGCCGGCTCGTTCAACCCGAGATAACTAAGACCCAGATAGAAATTGGCTTCAGCATACCGCCGGTCCTCGGCTGGAATCTTGCTGAAACCGCCGACGGCGACGCTCAGATCCTTTTGCTGAAACATCGTCAGCGCAAGCTGAAACACAGCCGGAAGATACCGGGGAGCTGCGCGGAGCGCTTCGCGAAGGAGCTTGACCTGTTCGATCGCGCTTGCACTCCGAGAGCTGCGGGCAAGATGTTCAACCGCAGCCAGCGGTATCGCTTCCTGGCGGCGAGCAAACTCCTCCCCGCTCGGCTCAAAAGCCGAATCCATTTGCCTGGCAAGCTGCCACGCCAGGGTCGTGCCGACCGCGACAAGCTCGTCCACCGGACCTGAGGCGGTCACCGCCGGGCTGAGTGACAGATTGCGAAAGTTCAAAATTTTCGCAGCCATCCAAATGATCCCGTGTTTTCCCTCAAACTCGCCGAGGACGAGCTGATCGGCATCAAGTTCTTCGCCGAGTTTCACCATGGTGGCCCGGCTGAAATGGGTGGACGAGGGCAGGCCAGTCCGCTCGGCGGCATTCACCCACTCTTCGCGAGTGATGACGTAGCGCCCGGGCGAACTCAACGTTTCCGCCAATAGCTCAGGCATGGCGTCCCCAACCCATTCGAGTTGGGGATCCCCCGTGCGATTTTCAAAGGGAAGGATCAACAGCGATTGGCACTCTGTGCGAACCGGCACCAGGGAGAGAAAAGCAATAAAAACCAAACCCACGCGGGCCCTCATGCAACCCTCGGCACATCGCCTCCAAAAATTATAGCAGAAGGCCAAGGGAAGGACAGGAACACCTCTCACCTGAGTCCTCGAAAGGGTTACTCTCAGGCAGTCCGCCAGAGCCGGGCAGCACGCCCAAGAGCCTCAGCACAACTCCCAAAAAAACTGGAGGCGCAACACGTTGAACAATTCGCGGCAAGCCTGCCCCCGGCGCTGCTTGGAATCCGCCTCCCTTTCCACAACCTCACTTCCCCGGTCGCTGCCCGGGGGGTTTCAATTCGTCGGCCAGCGCCCGAGCGCCGTAGATTTTTCGCAGAGTTTCAACAATGGCTTCTGAATGAACCGACACCGCCCTGGCCTGTTCGTCGGTATAAACAAACCGATCGGGAAGCGACTGGATATTGCCGTCAAAAATAAGACCTACGATTTCCCCCGCTTGGTTGACCACCGGACTCCCCGAGTTCCCCCCGTGGATGTCCGGCGTGGCAACGAAGTTAAACGGCGTACTAAAGTTGAGAGCCGACTTTTTCTCGACAAAGCTCTTGGGCAGCTTGTAGGGTGGTTTTCCTGTTGCGCGTCCGTAAAGGCCGCGAAACGTGGTCGTGTAAGGAATCTTCTTGCCGCCTTCCCTGTATCCCTTCACCTGCCCAAAGGCCAGGCGCAGGGTGAACGTGGCGTCCGGGTAAAGGCTTGTGCCGCGGATGGCGAAAAGGGCTTTCGAAATCAAGGCGCCATTGACTGTCTCAACGCTCTCCACTTCATCTTCGAATTGCTTGCGCGCGGCCCGCGCATCGGGATCAAAAAGCCTGGCGAACTGGATCATCGGGTCGGTGGAAGCTTCTACCGCCTCCCGCCCACCCTCCACAAGCGCTTTCCGAAGGTCAACATCCTTCAGCTTGGTTTCCGAGACGAGCCGGGTAGCCACGCTTTCCGCTGTTCCGTCCCCAAGGGCCTTCCGCAACAGCGCATCCTCGGCCCCTAGCATCTCGCGCAGTTGAGCGAGCACGTCGGTCAGGATCACCGTCTCAAGCGAATCGTAGAGGGGGGCCGTGGAAAAAAGCTCCTGCTCGAGAGAAGGAAGATTGCTGTCGCGGTATTCGCGCAACCGCTTCTCGTTCGCCTTCGTCTTTTCTTCTACAAGCCGCACAATGTCCCTGGCTATCTCGAAAAGCCTGGAGCGCAACGCAAGCTGGCGCTCCAGCATGTAATAGCGATGGTAGAACGCCCGATACTTCTTCTGTGCCTGGGCAATCGCATCCCAGGCGGCGCCGAACTCCTTTTGCTTCCGGGGGTCGGCGGCGACCTGGCCACGCAACTCTTTTTCCCCTGCCGCCTTCTTCGCCATCAGGTTCTTGTCGGTCAAGCCAGACTGAAAGCCGGTGTACGCCTTCAGGCTATTTTCGACGTCAAAGAGCTGGTCGTTGCAGATGCGCGCCTCCTCTGGCCCGCGGACGGCGAAAGCCTGCAACAATTGCCGGCGCCGCGCAAGAGTCTTCAGCACGAAGGGATAGGGAACGTCGCGCAAAAACTCGAGTTGTGCGAGCGTCAGCATCCGCCCGGTTGTGCCGGGGTTGCCGGAAACGAAGACAGCTTCGCCTTCGCGGGGACCCGCGGTGCTCCAGCGAAAATACTGCTCCAGGCGGGCCGGTTTCTCATTTTCATAAGTCCGGAAAAAGGCGACATCGAGGTTGTAGCGCGGATAGGCAAAGTTATCCGGGTCGCCGCCGAAAAAGGCAATGTTAAACTCCGGGGCAAAGACCAACCGCACGTCCGTATATTTCTTGTATGTGTACAGGTCATAGGCTCCGCCTCGATAGAGAGTCACAACGTCGCAGCGGAGGCCGGTCCGGGACGCGCAATCTTTCTCCAATCGGCTCATGGCTGCCTTTTGTGCCTGATTGATCTCAGCCTCGCCCATCTCGGGCTTGGCCGCCTCTTTCACCTGCCTGGTCACGTCCTCGATGCCGACCAGCACGTTCAGTTCAAGGTCAGGACACTTTGCCTCCTCATTACGAGCGGCGGCATAGAATCCGTCGCGGATGTAGTCCTTTTCCTTGGTGCTTAACTTCTGGATGCAGTCCGCGCCCACGTGATGGTTTGTCATCACAAGCCCATCGGGCGAGACGAACGATCCCGAACCGCCGTTGTTGAAACGCACCGAAGAAAGCCGGACGTGATCGAGCCACGCATCGGTGATCTCAAAGCCGTAGCGTTGCTTGATTTGCGACTTGGGAAAGTTGTTGAACGTCCACATGCCTTCGTCGGCCAACGTGGCTGTAGCCGTCACCAAGAGCAGGATCGAGAGAACAATCCCTGAATGAAACTTCGACATCGGTAGCCTCTTTAGCGAGTGAATTTTCGCCTTGCAAGAAATCGTTCCGGGGCGCTGTTTCTGGCGGATGGCGGCGAATCTAGCTGCTAACACTACCCTCAGTCGGCCACGCAGTCAACTGGAGCGCTGGCCGTGACGTGGCCCGTGCGGCAGAGCAAAAGCGGCCCGACGCCGCCACGTCGTTGGAAGATAGACGCCCCGAATCGGCAGCCAGCCTGGGCTGTACGGGCAACCCGTCGCATCGAGGCTCCTCTTCCGATGGGTCTCTGGTGTCGGTCGCGCCCGCATCGCCGCAACCTCGAGCCGGCGGAGGCGCGCTACTTGCTCGGCGGCGCCGGAGGCGGCCCGGGCGGGTGGAGTATCTCCTGCACGCGAGGGTCGGCTACGACGGGGGCGAAAGCCGGGTCCTGCTCGATGGCTGCCCACTGACGATAGCCGCTCTCCCGTGCCTTCTTCAGGTAGGTAACGCAGCGCTCAACATCTCCGGAGGAGGCGTAGAGCTTGGCGAGCATGAAATAAAACTGGGCTGTGTCTTCCACGCTTCGCTCATGCAGCAGAACACCCACGAAGCTTCTTCGCTCAAAGACTTCCGGATCGAGCTGCATCGCAGTCTGAAACTCGGAAAACGCTTCCTCATATTTCTTCATGGCAAAGAGCGCCGTACCGAGGTTGCTGTGGCAGCTTGCCAGGTTGGGGTTCAAGGCGATGGCCTTGCGATAACGCTGGGCGGCTTTCTTGTAATTCTTGTTGTGGTAGTCCACCGTGCCGCGGTTGTTCCAGCCCTCGGCGTAGTTTGGATCGGCCTTGGTCGCCCGCTCATAGTAGCGCTTGGCCATGCGCATGTCAGAAACTTGGTGATAACTGATACCGACTTTGTTCATCAGGACAGCATTGGGCGGCTCGAGTTTCAGCGCTTGCAAATAGGCGGCGGTAGCGAGCCGGAATTCCTTTCTTGCCATAAGAACATCAGCCTTCTGTTCCAGTTGTTTCGCATCCGGCAGGGGCCGCGGCTGCGGCGCCTGGCCAAGAAGAGTGAGCGGGCGGTGCTGCGCAGCCAGCAGAATGGAAATCCCGCAGAGCGGGATAACGCCCGCGAGGACGGCAGCCTTCCACCCAGCCTTCTTTGCTCCTACGCGGCTCATGATGCCTCCTCTCCCTCGGCACCGCGCGGCGGTCATGGTTTCGCCTGGTCTTTCTCCTCTTGCTTCTTATCCTTTGTCTCGCCAGCCAGCGCTCCCCAAAACCTGCGCAGGACACTTTTCTTCTTCGGCTCGGCCGAATCGGGAGTTGCTTTTCCGGGCCCCGCTGGCGGTTGGCCTCCGATGGAAGGATTTTCGGTCCCACTCACGGCTGTTTGTCCCTGGGAGCCTCCCTCCGTCGGCGCCGCCGCTGGCTGAGTACCTGTTTGTTGTTTGGTGCCAAACAATCGCGAGAGCCAGGAAGGGTGTTCGCCCGTCGCGCCCGCCGCTTGCTCGCCTCCGTGCAGCACGCAGTAGGAAGTGGGCTCAGTGCCGGCCACAAACGCTTCCTGGAGGCTGGTGGAACAAAGGGCGGTAGCCAGTTCGCCGCTCTCCGGGTCCACCGTCGCCATGACTATCCCCTCGGGGGCCACAAAGGGTTGGACGCCGCGATAAGGAGCAAGTTCTACTGCCCGCTTCATGAATTCCGCCCAGATCGGGGCTGCCGAAGCCGCTCCGCTCAAGCCGAGTTCGCGGTTGTCGTCATAGCCGACCCAGACGACACAGAGCAGATTCGAGGTGTAGCCGGCAAACCATCCGTCATGGGAGGTGCCCGTCTTGCCGGCCGCCGGCGCGCTGAACCCTCGGGCGCGCACGACCACTCCGGTGCCACGATTGAGCACATCTTCCATCATGTTCGTCATCACAAAGGCCACACGCGGATCGAGCGCCGGATGTGTCTGTGGCGGATTGCGCTCGAGCAGCTTGCCGTCCGGCGTCGTCACCTGAGTAATGAAGAGTGGATCAGTGCGGGCCCCGCCATTCGCAAAAGCGGTGTAGCCGGCAGCGACCTCAACCGGGGTTAATTCATAGGCCCCCAAGGCCACCGCCGGGGTGGCCTTGATGTGGTTGCCAAAGCCGACGCGCTGGGAGATATCGACCACACGGTCGTAGCCGATCATCTCCGCCAGCCCCACGGTGGCAACGTTCAAAGATAAGGCCAGCGCGGTACGCAGGCTCACGACGCCGTGAAACTGGTCGCCATAGTTGTTCGGCGTGTATTCCTGTCCCTCAAAGGTAAAGGTTGTCGGCGAGTCGAGCACCTCGGTCGTCGGCGTGACCATCGGCTGGCGACCTTCCACGCCGTTGCTGAACGCAGCCGCATAGACAAACGGTTTGAAGACAGAGCCGGGCTGGCGCCGGGCGACCGCTCGATTCAACTGGCTCTGGCCATAATCCCTTCCCCCAATGAGCGCTTTGATTTCTCCCGTTTTCGGATCGAGCGCCACCAACGCCACCTGGACCGGCGGCACTTCCTCGCCTCGGGCCTTTCCCCGCCGGTATCTGGCCGCAACCTGCTTGTCCATTTCGGCCATTCCCAGGCGCACCGCCTCCGCTGCCGCACGTTGCAAGTCGAGGTCGAGTGTGGTGTAGATCCGATAGCTCTGGGAAATCAGATCGCTTTCCGAGTAGCGGTCGAGCAGCCGGTCTTTGACCATGTCCACAAAATAAGGCGCGTCCGAGGCCCCCACGCTGCCGCGAGCGACCTCGAGAGGGGTTCGGCGCGCCGCATCCGCTTCCGCCCGGCTGACGACACCATGTTCGGCCATCGCCTCAATCAAGTTGTTGCGTGCTCCCGCCGCCCGCTCGGGATAACGTTGCGGCGAAAAGAGATTGGGGCCACGGATGATGGCTGCCAGGTAAGCGGCCTCCGGCAAGCTGAGCTGTTTCACGTCCTTGTTGAAATAGACTTGGGCCGCTTCGCCAAAACCGTTGAGGGAAAAACTGCCGCGATTGCCGAGATAAACCTGGTTGGCATAAAGTTCGAAGATCTCTTCCTTGGTGAAACGCTGTTCAAGCTGGATGGCAATCAAAATTTCCGCCAACTTGCGTCGCCACGTCCGGCTCGGGGTGAGGAAAAAATTCCTCGCCACCTGCATCGTGATCGTGCTTCCGCCCTGGGCCTTCTCCCCTCGCCGGATGTCCACCAGGGCGGCTCGCGCTATGCCGATGAAATCGATTCCCGCATGCTCAAAAAACCGGCGATCTTCTGCGGTTAGAACCGCATCCACAAGGACCTTGGGCAAGTCGGCAAAGCGCACCAACCGCCGCTTTTCGCGCCTCTGATCAAAGAGATTGGTGATGAGCGCCGGCTCGACCTCAGCCACCTCGCGCCAAGAGCCGTCGTCGAGCGAGAGGATGCGGCTCACCTCGTTCCCCACAATCTCTACCCGCAAAGCGTTATGCCGGCTGAAAAACGAGTTGGACCCCGGTCGAATCTCTATGCTGTGCCCTGAAATTTTGAAGCGGCCAAGCGTGTCAGGCAGGTCCGCCAGCGGAAGCTCGGTCTCGGTATAGCCCGCCCGCCGTAGGTAAGTGGCGAGCTCAGACAGTGTCAGCTTTTCTCCCAGACCGATCTGGCGTGCTGCCCCAAAGACGTGCGAGGTCGCCTGGAAGACCGGCCCGGCCAGACGGGCATCAATCACCCGGGCAAAATGGATGTACACGGCGACAAAGCTGACGGCGGCGAGAAAAAGGGCAAGGCCCGCGACTGCGAGCAGGCCAAGGCCCGCGCGGGATGACCAAAAACCGCGTCCGATCCGAACCCGCACGCGACCTCCCTGTTCCGGTTGTCGTTCCAACCTACGTTGCCACGCCCCGATCATATCGGGGCGACCGCCAGCCGCCTTGTGCCTCTCGAATCATCATTGCCGCCACCTGGAGTCTGAAGGGGACTAAAAGAGGGATCGCTCCGCTGAGGAAGGATTAAAATGGAGGCGGAGCGTATAACCGGGCAGCTCGACATTGATGTCGTACTCACAGGAGATGCGCACGGCTCGCACGTCTGCCTCCACGCGAATCTGGTCGCGACTGAGCGGCAACGCCAGCTCCTGCGCTTTGCTGAAAATCGTGTCGCGAATTTGCTCGGCTGTCTTGCGGCTGACTACCGCCAGCCGCGCTTCATTCTCCATGGCGTCTTGAAGCTGGAAGTTGTTGACGTAAAGGGGGATGATCTTCACCCCTAAATAGATGGCCGCCACGAAAACCAGCGTCCAAAAAACGGTGCCCAGGGTAATCTTGCCGCGTTGCATCTCGTTCGTCATCGAACCCTCTGGCTTCAACGGAAAAACTCGCTTCTCAGCCGCTTTGTGACCTCGCTGATTCTAACATCGGTAGTCTGGCGTGTCGAGCGATCCCGGATTTCGACTTTGCCCTCCTTCACCTTTTTCCCTACGGTCACGCGATAGGGCACGCCAATCAGGTCAGCATCTTTGAACTTCACGCCGGGCCGCTCGTCGCGATCGTCGTAGAGGGCATCCACGCCGGCACGAAGCATTTCCCGGTAGATCTCCTCGGCTGTATCGCGGTGCTCGCGTTCCGAATAATTCACCGGCGTGATCACAACTTCGAAGGGAGCAATGACCCGCGGCAGGAACATTCCCTCTTCATCGCAGTTCTGTTCCACCGCTGCCGTCAGGATGCGCTCCACTCCGATGCCGTAGCTGCCCATGACCATGGTGATTTCTTTACCGGCCGCATCCAGCACCTTGGCTCCCATCGCCTCGCAATATCGCCGGCCCAACTTGAAGATGTGCCCCACTTCAATCGCTTTGGCCACCGTGAGTTTCTTCTTCTGGCACTGAGTACAGATTTCCCCGGTTTGAACTGTGCGTAAATCGGCGAATTCGGCCTCGAAGTCCTCGCCGGGAGTGACGTTGCGAAGATGAAAGTGATCCCGGTTCGCGCCGGTCAGCAGATTTTTTCGCCCGCGCAAGGCCTCGTCGGCCAGGATGCGTATTCCCCTGACGCCCACGGCGCCGATCGAACCCGCCCCTGCGCCAAAGTATTGCCGGATTTCATCCGGATGCGCTGGCCGCCAAAGCACCCCTCGGAGAGCATCGGTGAGTTTCGCGTCGTTGAGCTGGTGGTCGCCGCGAATTTGGACGAGCAGCGGCTTGCTTTCGACCATATAGACCAAAGACTTTGCCATGTACTCCGGCCCGGTGCGTGTGAAGGCCGCCAGCTCTTCGATAGTCTTGATGTTAGGGGTCGAAAATTCTTCCGGGGAAAGCGCCGCTTCATTGTCCGTTACGGGCGGCAGGAGCGATTTCGCCTTTTCCAAGTTGGCCGCGTAACCGCATTCGCAGATCGCAACTTGATCTTCTCCGGCATCCGATATGACCATGAACTCGTGCGAGACCGCACCGCCCATGGCGCCGGAATGAGCTTCTACAACCTTGTATTTGAGCCCGCAGCGATCGTAGATGGCGCAATAAGCGTCATAATGCTTCCGGTAGCTCACGTCGAGCCCAGCTTCATCCAGGTCAAAGGAGTAGGAATCCTTCATGATGAACTGGCGCAGGCGCATCAATCCCGACTTGGGCCGGGCTTCGTCGCGGAATTTCGTTTGGATCTGATACCAGATCTGGGGAAGCTGGCGATAACTGCGCAATTCGCGGCGGGCGATGTCCGTCATCACCTCTTCGTGAGTGACGCCGAGACAAATGTCACGGCCGGCTCGATCCTTGAATTTGAACATGGTTTCGCCGAATTGCTCCCACCGGCCTGTTTCCTGCCAGATATCCGCCGGGTTGAGCGCGGGAAGGAAAAATTCCTGGCCGCCGATCCGGTCCATCTCTTCACGGATGATCTGGGTGATTCTCAGCGCCGAACGCCAGCCGAGAAAAAGGAAGGAATAAATGCCGGCGCCAAGCTGGCGGATGTAGCCGGCGCGGAGAAGCAGCCTGTGGCTCGCGGCTTCAGCCTCAGCCGGAGCTTCTCGCAGCGTGGGAATGAAGAGCTGGCTCCACCGCATCCGAAGGCCATCCTTTGGCAGGATGCTGAACAAGTGCCGCGGCTGTCATTCCGATCCCGCTCTGCGGGAGAGGAATCTGCTTGTGATTGGCCCGCAGGGAAAAGAAAGCATCCGCCGCGGCGGACTCGGGTCGGCCAATCCCGAGGCTTCGGGACGCCGCCCCTCGGAATGACAACCCGAGACGTTTTCACCACCCTGCTTAGAACAGAACCCGCAGGTTTACAAAGGATTGCAACATATCGGCGAGGCCAGGGTTTGTCAAGCAATCTGAAACGCCGGTAGTGCGTCAGTTTCCGGGAAGCCGACTACACGGCCAAGTGAGCGCCGACGTCAGAGGAGGAGCTGCCTAACGGCCTGCGGTTTAGCCGCGACGAACCGCAGGCATGAACGCGCAAGCTGCAACTATGTTGATGCGGTTCGTCGTCGGCTGCAAGCGCGGGTTAGCCCATTTTGGGGTTGGAACAGAGACACTCATCCGGCCCGCATTTACCGCAGGTATGGCACCCTCTAGCAGTCACCCCACTGGAAGCTGTTTCCTGGTCTCAGTTGGGCGCGCTGGCCGACATGCCGGCTCGCCCCACCAAGAGGAAGCCGATAGCGCACAAAGCGAAGGTGGCAACTGGTCCCCAGGCGAACTGATTGTAAACGCCAGATAGTGCACCCAACACCGCGGCAATGGCGGCGAGGCCATTTAAGACGGTCAATCCCAGAACCATTGCATCACGGGATTTTGAGGGTTCGGCATTGCGGCC
>DATBWB010000153.1 GCA_036514995.1 Candidatus Acidiferrales bacterium | reverse complement strand
CTTGCCCCGATTCTATCGGGGCGAGCCAGCGTCAACGACTGTCTTGCAGCGGCCATATCATACCGGGCGAGCAGCGGCCCGCCGCAAGCCCCGACTCGTTCGGGGCAAGCGCACAGGTTCTGTAGCCGGTCGTGCGGCTGCCTCTTCCGGCAGCGCGCACACTCGAGATGCGTCATCGTGCTCGCCATGAGCCGGCGAGTGTAGCACAGCTTGATCGCGCCCCCATTCTGAGCCCGGTTGCGTGATAGCTCCATGATAAAATACTTCTCGTGAGCCAAGCGATCCGGTTAATAGCCATCGACATTGACGGCACGTTGCTCGATTCTCGCTGGCAACTTTCCGAGCAAAATCGCGCGGCGGTTCTCGCTGCCGAGCGGCGCGGCATTGAGATTGTGCTGGTCACCGGCCGGCGGTTCCATTTTGCGCTGCCCATCGCCGACGAGATACCTTGCCATCTCATTCTGATCGCCAACAACGGCGCCATAATCAAGTCCAAGGCGGGCGAAACCCTTTCTCGCCATCTTTTGCCCCAGGCGATTGCCCGCCAGATCGTGGCCGGCGTGCCCGAGTTCAAAAGGTCCGCCATTTTGGTCTTCGACGTGGAAGGCGCCGGCCAGATCGTGATGGAGCGCGCCGAGTGGGAAAACCCGCAGGTGTCCGGCTACCTGGAGCGCAACCGCCAGTATCTCCGCGAGGTAACTCCGCTTGAATCCGCCATCGTGGCGGACCCGATCCAGGTGATGTACACGGGGCGCGTGGAAGAGATGAATGAGGTGGAACGGCGGCTTCGCGCGTTGCCCTGCGCCGACGGGTTCGCCCTGGCCAAGACGGAATATGCCGCGCGGGATTTCACGATCCTGGACGCGATCAACCGGGGCTGCTCGAAAGGCGCTGCGCTCGAGGAGTGGGTGCGCCGCCGCGGCATTCCGCGGGAGCAGGTGATGGCCATCGGCGATAATCTGAATGACCGGGAGATGTTGTTCTTCTCGGGGCTGCCGGTGGTGATGAGCAACAGCGTCGAGCCGCTCAAGCAGAATGGCTGGGCGACCACTCTTTCGAACGATCAGAGCGGCGTTGCCGCGGCCATCGAGAGCCTGGTGCTCGCCCCGACGAAGTCGGGGCTCGCCCCAACAAAGTCAGGGATGGCGTCATGAAGCGCTTCCTTCCGACTCTCATCCTCATGTGCGTCGCGACCGCTTTCGGTTCGGCGCCGGCGCGCGCCGACTACGCCATCCTCGGCAATGGGGCGAGGTTGCGGATTGCCGGCCACGAGGACGAGGGCGCCACCGTCAAGTTGCTCCTGCCCGGGGGCGGCTTTGCGCGAGTCACCGCCGATCAGGTCGTCCGGTATGAGCCGGAAGAAATTCTTCCTCAACCGGCGGCTACGCCGGTCGAGCAGTTGATCGAAAAGGCCTCGACAAAACACGGCGTGGAGGCGGCGCTTATCCGGAGCGTGATCGCGGCCGAATCCAATTTTGATCCTCAAGCCGTCTCGCGGAAGAAGGCCATGGGGTTGATGCAGCTCATGCCGGAGACAGCGATGAACTTTTCTCTGCTCAATCCTTTCGATCCAGCGGAGAACATTGACGCGGGAACACGCTACCTGAAGGCGCTGCTCGAACGCTACCGCCACGATATCCATCTAACTCTCGCCGCCTACAACGCCGGCCCGGACAAGGTGGACGCTTACCGCGCTGTGCCTCCCTACCTCGAAACGCAGAATTACGTCATGCGCGTTATGCGCAACCTCCGGACCCAGCGCTCGATCTTGCTCCCACACTAGGAGTGTCCCAGGTAGCGCCGGCCTCAGGCCGGCATTCTTCATCGCGGCAGGAAATGCCCGTCCCGCTCTGCGGGACGGCCGCTACGCACCAGAATCCCCCAGAAACTTTGTGATCCGTTTCACCTCGCGGGAGGTCTTATTTGGTTGGCCTTACGTGATGCTCCGGCGCTGAGGCACGGAAATTCATCACAAGTTCTGTGTTGCATTTGGAAATCGAAAAATGTCTATGGCGGGAGACCGACGCGGCGTAGCAGGTCTTGGAAGCGCGGGTCGGAGCGCAGGGGGTCCCACGCTGGGAGGGCTTTTAGCTGAACCATCGCCCAGCGGTGCTCCTTGTAGGCCTTTTCCAGCCAGACGAAGGCATCATCTTTATGTCCAAGCCGCATTTGGATTATGGCAATAAAGTAGGGGTCATTCAGTCTCTCGAGTCTCCACATCAAGTAACCCTTGCATCCCGACAGGCTATAGGCGCGACCCAACCCCGCTATCTGCTGGGGCGGG
>DATBWB010000152.1 GCA_036514995.1 Candidatus Acidiferrales bacterium | reverse complement strand
GTGCTGCGCTGGCCGTTGACGGAGATGTTCACGTCGCCGCGGCCGAGCTCAGTGTTGTTCGACAGGCCCGCCACCGTCCCCGGGGAGAGGGTTAAGAGTTGCTGGAAGTTGCGGGTGGGCAAGGGAAGCTGCCGGAGCTGTGTCTCGCCGATGACGCGACCGGTGGTGGGGGAAGACGATTGGACGAGTGGCGGCTCGGCGGTGACGGTCACCGATTCCCTGGCCGCCGCCAGGGTGAGGCTCGCGTCGGCTTCCGTTGTTTCCGTGATCTTCACGAGCACACCTTGCAAAGCGAAGGCCTTGAACCCTGGTGCCTCCACCGTGAGCTGGTAGGTGCCCGGCGGCAACAAGGGGAAACGGTAGTGGCCTTCGGCATCGGTGGTAGCCTCGCGCTCGGCCCCGGCGGGGCTGGTCAAAGTGACCTTGGCCCCGGCAATGACCGCGCCGCTGGGGTCCTTGACCGCACCGGTGATCTGTCCGGTGGTGGCGGTCTGTGCCCAACCCACCCCCCAGGCAGCCAGAATGAAAACGATGCAGGCGATAAACTTGCGAGCGCTCATGATTTTCCTCCTGCCCGCCGGCGTGCATTGGCGAGGCCTCGAGATTTCTTTTCAAGACCCGACGAGAGAGGCCGAGGGGAGCGCCAGAGTCCATGAACATAAAGGCGAATGAGTTGGCGGATGGCCTCTTCGTCGGACATTCCCAGATGACGATGACCGCGAAATAACTTTTCCACCAGGAAGTAGGTGAAGATGTGAAGATAGATGGTTGCGAAAACCAGGGCGGGATCGAGGCCACACCACCGGCGGTCGCGCGCTTCACGATCCAGCAGCGGCCCCAGCCGCTGGCGAAGCTGGGCGGCGAGGTTCTGAAAGGTCTGAGCAAAATGACGGTTTTCAAATTCGATGACGTCGATATACATGAGCAGCCAGTATTCGGCGTTGTCATAAACGATGGACCGGATCTCTCGCGCCATGGCGGCCAGGTCGCCGGGGGAGAGGGGACGGCGGAGCTTGCTGAACATCTTCTGGCGCAGAGACTCCAGGCGCAGTTCGTGATGGCGCACGAGACTGGCAAAGAGGGCTTCCTTGGTGGGGTAGTAGTTATAGATGTTGCCGGTGGAGACGCCGGCCTGGCGGGCAATTTCCCGGATATTGGTGCCGTGAAATCCCTGGCGGGTAAAGGCGCGGAGGGCAGCGGCCTCGATTTGTCGCCGGTTCTGCTGGATGCGGGCTGGGGCCAGCTTCGGCATAAAAAACGAATGTTCGTTTTTTATCATAGCCGGCCAGAATGTCAAGCGGTTATTTTGCAGGCGCTCTCGAGCCTCCTCTCCACTCCTGCCTTTCGACCCGTTCGGTGCGGGAGGCGCTTCGGCAGGCTGGTTTCGGATTCATCCTCCGGCGGCAGGAGATGGGCTCCCGCTCGACCCCACAAGTCGGGACACGACACGGCCATTCCGATGGGATCGGGATTGGCTGGGAGGCCAGGAATCGCTGCGAGCGATCAACACGAACCTTGTACGATTCAAGGAGATGCGCTGAGAACCGCATGGATACTTGCGATTTCGAACTTTCTATTAGGTCTGTCCTATTCTGCTGATTCCACCTCGTGCTTTACAGAAATGGACGTCAAACCGACACCAAAGGGTCGCGTGGAGTTGTCAAAGAAACTTCGACAACGATCGAAAAAACCGAAGGTATCCACGTTGCGAAACGATGTCCCTGGGGGCAGATCGCGTTGACTTGCCCTAGCGGCGCAGCCTAAGATGCCGGGGCTTGGGGAGGGTCCTTCGCATGATTGGCCAGACGGTTGGCCATTACCGCATCATCGAGAAAATCGGTGTCGGTGGGATGGGGGAAGTCTACCGTGCGCAGGATACCCGGCTCGGGCGCAGCGTCGCGTTGAAGATCCTGCCTGATGTCTTTGCCAAGGATGTGGAGCGACTGGCCCGGTTTGAGCGTGAAGCCCAACTGCTCGCTTCGTTAAACCACCCCAACATCGCCGCCATTTACGGCCTGGAGGAGTCTGACGGCGTTCGCTGCCTCGTGCTTGAGCTGGTCCCCGGGGAGACGCTGGCCGAGCGGCTCGGGCGGGGTGCGTTGCCGCT
>DATBWB010000151.1 GCA_036514995.1 Candidatus Acidiferrales bacterium | reverse complement strand
TCCCCCAGGCCGAAATCGGCCGGCAAGATGCCGGCGCTACCGCGGAAGCGCGGATGATAGGCATCGCGTCGGTTCCCCTAGGCCGAAATTTGAATCGTGGCCGCCTGGAAGGCGGCGCTACGGATGATAGGCATCTCGTCGGTTCCCCTAGGCCGAAATAGTGGGAAGGGCTTAGTGTCGTGTGCCGGAAATAGGTTAACCATCGATTCAGGCGTCCCTGAGGGTACGGACGGCCGATATGCCATTTGTTTTCTTTTCGTTATGGCAGTTTTGGTACGGGCTGTGTGGAGGGCATGGCCAGTGCTGGGCTAGAAGTATGGGTTAAGGTCAGAAGCGGTCCAGCGGGGAGGCCCCCGTCAAATTCGCACAGGAGTGTAATGGCGCGAGCATGCAAGTTTTTGTGGAAATCTGCCAAGTAATAGACGCCAACCGGAGCGTGCGCGAGCTGAAGCGCCGCTATGCCAAGAGGCTTGGGTACAAGCCATCGAAGAGGGAGTTGACCGAAGTCCTTTTGCGGGATCGTCCGGCCTATGAGCTGGTCACTTGCGAGAATCGCTACGGGACGCGCTTTTGGTTTGCGTGCCCGCGCTGTGGGAGGCGGGTTGGAAAACTCTATGTTCCCCCGGGCCGCCACAAGGCTTTATGCCGACATTGCCACCGGCTGCGCTATCTTGCCCACCACATTAAAAGCACCGGGAATTACCGCCATTGGCAGGCGTATTGGCTTCACCGCTGGGAAAAGGCAAATGCCAGGCTGGAACGCGGGTATCTAAGGGGGCGGAAGAAAGATTTTTGGAGCGTAAAGAGGTGGGAAGCCGGAAAGAACCTTTTCAGGGAAGGCATTCTGCGCTGGGACGGACGAAGGCGGAAGGCCTTTCAGGTTGTAACACTTCACGATCTTCTGACTCGGAGCCCAAAACCCAGAAAAACCCCGCCTCTAAAGAGGCGGGCTACACAGTTGCCGCTAACCCGTTGATCGGAAACAGCGTTTAGGTGGTTTTGCAACAGGTTCTAGTGGCCCGGCGAAGAGCCAGCGAGGGCGGCCACTTCGGCAAAGACAGCCTGCATCTGCGTATGGATGCGGGCGTTGCTGGCGGCGATTTCGAAGTCACCGGGTTGGTAGGGCCGGCCGCTGAAGTCGGTTACGACTCCGCCTGCCTCGCGGACGATGAGCGTGCCGGCAGCGGTATCCCACGCCTTCAGGTTCAATTCCCAGAAGCCATCAAACCGTCCGCAAGCAACGTAGCAAAGATCGAGCGCGGCTGAGCCACTTTGACATATTCGGGCATGCTAGCCTCCTCGATCGCTCAACTTTCCTGCGGCGTGCTGTCCTGGCAGGATTGGTGAAGACCCTCGAGGCCCTCAGTGTCCCGGTTGTCGTGCGGAGAAATATGGGCTCGCCCGGTGGGTCGCGACCTATCCAGCCGCTGGCTTGAAATAGTCAGCATTGATTTGGGTATAGTTGGCCCACTTTTCTGGCAGATCTTCGAGCACGAAAATAGCTGTCACCGGGCAGACTGGAACGCAAGCGCCGCAGTCAATGCACTCCTGCGGGTTTATATAGAGCTGCGGCACTTCGTCGAAGTTTTTTGTTCCTTGGTTCTCCGGCCCGCCGTGATAATCACGATTTTTAGCCGGGTGGATGCAATCAACCGGGCACACATCCACACAGGCGGTGTCTTTTGTTCCGATGCACGGTTCAGCGATTATATAGGCCATGGATCAACTGCTCCTTTCACCCCAGAGAGCGCCCTGCCAGGGTTGATTCGATCTTGCCTGGCCAAGCCTGGATTCCACCGTCGAGGCTTCGCGCGTTTGTGAAGCCATAGGCCTGGAAGTAAGCCGCCTTGTCGAGACTTCTTCGTCCCTCGTTCGAGTAGAAGACAATCGGGGTCTGCTTAGGCCAGGAATCGAGCGCCTCGAAGGTCAATTCCACCGTGACAGGCTGCGCTCCCGGAATGCGGCCTGCCTGCCATTCCTCGGCCGATCGCACATCGAGAAGCCGCAGGTCCTCTCCTCGCTCGATTGCGCCGACGACTTGTTCCGGGGAGACATGGATCTTCGCCTCCACGCTTGCGCTTTGTCGGATGCAGGCGAGCACTGCCTCCGAAGGATCCGCGATGCTGTAATTCCGGCAGACCTCCGCCAGCGTGTCACTGAGCTGATAGCTGCAACTGGCACACCCTCCGATGTGGTACCGAATGAACAACGCTATCTTGGCGTTTGGATAAGCATGGAGAATCTCTGCCATCGTGCAGCTCAGACCGATATCCGGCGGGGTCATGACTTCTTCTCTGTGGGCTTTCGCTGGAACCGTTGGCATATCGCTACTACGGGTTCCTCCCCTACTTTCTGTTGCGCGTTGCACTGATCTCCACTCCTCACAGCAGGCTCACAGCAGGCCAAGCTGCAGCTTTGCCGCTTCCGACATCAAGCTCGGGTTCCAGGGCGGGTCAAAGACGACCTGGATGTCGGCCTCGATGACGCCCGGAACGCTGCGAAGCTTGCTTTCGATGTCTCTCCTGAGCACATCGCCCATTCCGCAACCCGGAGCCGTCAGCGTGAAACGTAACTCAACTTTATTCCCCCCTTCCGCCAGGGGAGTCACTTCGCAGCAATACACGAGGCCGAGCTCTACGATGTTGACGGGAATCTCAGGATCGAAGCACGTTTTCAACCGATCCCAGACCAATTTCTCTACGGGCTCCTCAGCCATGCCGCCCGCGCTGCCGATTGGTGACGGTACGATGTCCTGGCCGATAGCGTCGGCGTCTTTGCCCGCGATGTGGGCCAGAAGCCCGGTTTCCGTCATCACCGTGTAGGTGCCGCCCAGCGACTGCGTGAGTTGGACCCGTGTACCAGCGGAAAGGGTAAGCCTGATACCGCTTGGGATTTGGATTGCCTCGCAATCCCGGCCGAGAGTGATCGCTTCGTTCACGGTCATTTGTTTGCTTCGGCTCCCTTTTCTTGTGCGTTCGGCGTTTCTTCCGAGAACGTGTGCCCGCACCCACAGCTATGTTTCGCGAGAGGATTCAGGAACATGAATTCGACTCCTTTGGGCCCTTGCCGGACCCCTAGCTGGAGCCCATCCAGATGAGCCAGGCTCTCGCGGTTGACTCGGA
>DATBWB010000150.1 GCA_036514995.1 Candidatus Acidiferrales bacterium | reverse complement strand
CAAAACCCACAAAAACCCCGCCTCTAAAGAGGCGGGCTACACAGTTGCCGCTAACCCGTTGATCGGAAACAGCGTTTAGGTGGTTTTGCAACAGGTTCTAGTGCGTCAAGGATATTTCTAATTTGCATTGACAGGCAATTCCCAGCGCAGCGCTGAGAAATTGTTTTCGCACGGTTCATAGCCGCGCAGCGTTTGTAAAGCTTCTGTGTGGATGTTAGGATTTTGCGCCTGAGCCGGAATGCTGGATCGCACCTTTCGCAATCTTGCTGTCACTTCGCATATCCACCGCGAGCTGGAACGTTTTCTTCTGGATCGGCGTGAGCCCGCCGGAGCGGAAGAGATTTGCCAGGCGGTTTTGTTGATTCATCCGCCGAATGCTGCCGTAGCGCGCGTTTTGGTCGAGGGCCTTTGCCAGGGCGATGCCCGGTTTTTCTTGGATGACAGCGGTCGCGTCACCCTGCGGCAAGAAGACCTGGGGGAAGCGTGGCGCCAGCGGCGGGGCTACGTGGTCGTGGACGTGGAAGCAACCACCGGCCGGAAGAATCATGCTCGCATGATCGAAGTTGGAGTCTGCCGCATCGAGGATGGCAAAATCGTTCGCCAGTGGTCTTCGCTGGTGAATCCCGGCCGGCCCATCGCCCGGTGGGTCCAGCGGCTCACCGGAATCACCGACGCCATGCTCCGGGAAGCGCCCGGCTTTGAGCAGTTGGCGTCGAAGTTGGCAGCCGAGCTTGAGGACATGGTTCTGGTCGCTCACCAGGCTCGGTTCGATCTGAGCTGCCTGAACGCCGAGTTTGAACGTCTATATAACCTGCGGCTGACGAACCGCTATCTCTGTACCCTTGAGCTGGCGCGAAAATATCTTCCGGGTCTCGAGAACTATCGTCTCGGTGCCATTTCGCGTGTTCTGAACATCGCCCACGAGCGCCCGCATCGAGCCGAGTCTGACGCCCTGGCCACGGCATGGATCTTTTGCCGGATGGCGGCGGAGGCCGAGAGCGAGTTCGAGCGCTTCCTGCGGCCGCGGCCGCCGAGCGTCCCAGCAAAAAGTTGAAACGAAATGGCTTCTCAACTCGTAGCTAGAGTTTGGCACGGGTTACCTGACAATCAAGAAATGGAGAGTGTCTCAAGATGGCAAATCGAACTTTGCGTTCCCCTCTTCTTGCTCTTATGTTGACATGCCTGCTCGCCTCACCCCTTTTCGCCCAGGTACCGCTCGAAGACTATGCCCGGGGCAAGCCGCAGCTTCCGAACGTTTTTGCGCCGTACTCGTCCGTCCGCGTACCCGCGCCGAATCTCGCCAATTCCCCCCGCATCGAGCAGCTCGTCCGCGAAGGCAAGCTCTACTTGAGCGTTCAAGATGCCATTGAGCTGGCGCTCGAGAACAATTTGGACATCAGTATCGCTCGCTACAACCCACAGTTGGCCGATACCGACATTCTCCGCACCAAGGCCGGCGGCGTGGCGCGCGGAATCGCCGGGACGGGCACCGCCTCGGCGCTGGGTATCACTCCGACCGGTTCTTTCGATCCCATCGTCACGGCGAACCTGAGCTGGGATCGGCGAAGCATTCCTTTCAACAATATCGTCACCACCGGCATTCCCTCGGTGACAGGCCAGACATCTCAGGGCAATTTCGTCTATTCCCAGGCCTTCAAATCGGGCACCAGTCTTTCCCTGACGTGGAACAACCAGCGGCAGTCGTCCACCTCGCGCTTTCTGGCGTTCAATCCCGCGCTCACTTCGACGGTGCAGTATTCCTTCACGCAGCGCCTGCTCAACGGATTTGGAATCGCCAACAACACCCGTTTCATCCGCATCGCCAAAAACAACCGCCACGTCAGCGATATGTTTCTCCGGCAACAGATCATCACGACCCTTTCCAGCACGTTGAACCAGTATTGGGACCTGGTTGCTGCCCGGCAGCAGGTCAAGGTGGCCGAGCACGCTCTGCAACTGGCCGAAAAGCTCTACCAGGACAACAAGCGCCAGGTGGAGATCGGGACGCTCGCGCCGATTGAGATTGTCCGCGCCGAGTCAGAGATGGCTCGCACCCGCCAGGACCTGATCGTTGCCCAAACTGCTTTGCAGCAACAACAAACGCTGCTGAAGAACACTCTTTCGAAAAACATCATGGATCCCGCTCTGGCGGCTGTGGAGATTGTGCCCACCGACACGGCCGCTCTTCCGCCGTCCCTGGAGATCATTCCTTACCAGGACGCCGTCCAACAAGCTTGGCGGATGCGCCCCGAGATTGACCAGTCGCTCACCGATTTGAAAAACCGTGATCTGACATTGCGCGGAACCCGCAATGCCCTCTTGCCGAGCCTCGACTTGATTGGCATCTATGGCGGCCAGGGCCTGGCCGGCAATACCACCCTCACCTCATTCGCCCCGACCGCCTTTGCTGCCGGAAATCCCGTTGTGGACGCGAGCGGCAACCCGGTGCCGGGAAACTTTGTGCCCGTCGTTGCCGCCGGGACGACGACGATCGTAAGCCAGACGAACCGTGGCCTCGCGCAAGCATGGACTCAGGCCTTCCACAGCGACTTCCCTCAATACACGGTTGCCTTGAGCCTTACCATTCCCATTCGCAATCGCAGCGCTCAGGCCGACAACGCTCGGGCGCTGATTGAAGAGCGCCAGGCAGAGGTCCGCCTTCAGCAGTTGCGCAATCAAGTTGCGGTGGAAGTACGCAACGCCCAGATTGCCCTGGAGCAGAACCGCGCCCGGGTGGAAGCGGCTCAGAAATTCCGCATCCTGGCCGAACAGACCCTTGATGCCGAACAGAAGAAGTACGCCCTCGGCGCCTCTACCATCTTCCTGGTCATCCAAGCGCAGCGTGACCTGGCCACCGCCCAAGGCCTTGAAGCCCGGGCGATGAGCGACTTCATGAAATCTCGAGTCGAGTTCGACCGCTCCCTGGGACGAACGCTCGACGTGCACCGCGTCCAGATGAGCTCTGCCAAGGCGAACGATTCGCCGCTCGCCGCCGCGCTCGGACAAAACTAGTTCCGGTCCCTCCTGCCGGCTCGAGCCGCAAGAGCGTAATCTACGCTGGCTCTCGAACGGGCGGTTCCGCTGGATGATAACGCGGCGTGGTTTGACTTGCCCGTACCGATGCCCTATCATCGCTTTTCTTGAAGGCCCCAGCGAAGACCCCGAACGAGCGAGACGGAGCCTCTGATGCCCATTCCTCCCCATTCCGAGAGTACGCTGGCCCCGAGCCAATCGGGGCTGGCCGAACAAAAAGAAACCAGCCGCGGCGGGCCGCGACAAGTCGAGGCCGAACCTCAAAAGGAGTTCACGACCGTTTCCGGCGTTCCGGTGGCGAGGCTTTACACGCCCGCGGATATTGCTTCCCTCGACTACGAGCGTGATCTCGGCGATCCCGGCCGGCCGCCTTACACCCGCGGCATTCACTCGACCATGTATCGCGGCCGCCTCTGGACGATGCGGCAATTCTCCGGCTTTGGAACTCCGGAAGACACCAACAAACGCTTCCACTATTTGCTGAGCCAGGGCCAGACCGGTCTTTCGGTTGCCTTTGACCTTCCGACCCTGATGGGTTACGACTCCGATCACCCTTTGAGCGAAGGCGAGGTTGGCAAGTGCGGCGTGGCCATCAGTTCGCTTGCCGACATGGAAGTCCTCTTCGATCGCATTCCCCTTGCCGATGTCACCACCTCGATGACCATCAATTCGCCGGCAGCCATTATCTGGGCGATGTACTTGGCGGTGGCGGAAAAGCAAGGCGCTGACCTAAAAAAGATTTCCGGCACGCTCCAGAACGACATCCTGAAGGAATATATCGCGCAGAAGGAATACATCTTCCCGCCCGAGCCGTCCATGCGGCTTGTGATTGATACCTTTGAATTCGGGACAAAGGCCACGCCTCGATGGAACACGATTTCGATCAGCGGCTATCACATCCGCGAGGCCGGTTCGACGGCCTTGCAGGAGCTGGCGTTTACCCTGCGCGATGGCATCGAGTACGTGGAGTGGGCCATGCGGCGCGGGTTGGAGGTTGACGAATTCGCTCCCCGCCTGTCGTTCTTCTTCAACGCCCACAACGATTTCTTTGAAGAAATCGCCAAGTACCGGGCGGCGCGGCGCATCTGGTACAAAACGATGCGCGAGCGCTTCCACTCGAGGAATGAGCGCTCGTGGGCTTTGCGCTTCCACACGCAAACCGCCGGTTGCTCGCTCACCGCTCAGCAACCTTATGTCAATCTGGTTCGCACCACCCTCCAGGCCCTGGCCGCCGTGATGGGCGGAACGCAATCGCTCCACACCAACTCGCTGGACGAGGCCTGGGCCTTGCCCACCGAGTTTGCCGCCACGCTGGCGCTGCGCACCCAGCAGGTGATTGCCTATGAGTCCGGCGTGAGCCATACGACGGACCCTCTCGGCGGTTCTTACTTTGTCGAGAAATTCACCAACGATATGGAAAAGGGTTGTTTCGAGTATTTCGACAAGATTGACGCTCTGGGCGGCATGGTTGCGGCCATTGAGCGCGCCTTCCCGCAGCGAGAGATTGCCGATGCTTCTTACCGCTA
>DATBWB010000149.1 GCA_036514995.1 Candidatus Acidiferrales bacterium | reverse complement strand
ACTCGCCCAACGACCAATGACCTTCCGACCAACCCCGGCGCAGCAAGCCTTTCTCGAAGCGGCCCTCGACCCGAACGTCAAGCGCACCATCCGGGCCATCAGCCGCGCCGCTCGTGTGCATGAAAGCTCCTGGCGCATTTGCAAGCGCAACCCCGCTTTCTGCGCCTGCTATCGCCACGCCTGGGAATTGGTTGCCGCTCACTCGGCCTGGCTGCTCGACAAGATAGGCTTGGAGAAAGCCCGCACCGACTTCCGCTACTGGCAGGCGATGCAGCAGAAATACTCCTTCTCACCCCCTGGACTCCGACACCCCCCGCTCACCGTCATCGTCCGCGTCCCTGGCCCCTTTCGACCCGGGCCCCCGCCCGAAGCCCATGCTCGAAAAGCGCGAATTTTCTCTCGCTCCACGGACACTACTCCTGGCCAGCCGCCGCGGCTGGCTGAGGGTAAAGGGAGTGCGTAGCCCAACCGTAATCCTCACCAACAAAAAGGGCGCTCAGGCCCCGCCGTTGGCGGGGCAGGCGGTCTCCGGTGGTGGTTCGACAAGCTCACCACAGGTAGGATTTGCGTTTTTCGCAAGACTCAACTCTTACCGAAAGGAGACAGGTCGCCGCGGCGACAGCACTCGTTCCCTTCGCATCCGCTCAGGGCAGGCACGGTGAACCCGTTCCCTTCACTTCGTTCCCTTCGGCTTCGACCATCGGTCTGAGACCTCAGGCCTTCGCTCTGAGAGCTCAGGCTCGAAGAGGTCGAAGACTCAGGGCAGGCAGGGCAAGCAGAGTGAACGCGCTCCGGCTGGCTCAAGGTGATCGGCTCCTCTTTCCTCTCGCCTCCCGGCTCCGATGAAAGAGGACATTTCTACTTTGCACAACCAGGACATTCTCACTTTGCGGCTACACTACCCTGTGCGTGATTGACAACGACCCTGGGCGGAATTACTCTAGTTGGCATCATGGCTTCGGGTGATGTTTTTGAGGAAATTGTTCGCCTGCGGCGGTCGGGGCGCAAGGCAGCGCTGGCGACCATCGTCCACACGGAAGGCTCGATTCCGAGCTACGAGACCTCGCGGCTGCTGATCCGCGACGACGGCTCGATTGTGGGGACGGTGGGGGGCGGGTGCGTGGAAGCGGAAGTCTGGGCGGCGGCTCAGGAAGTGATGCGCGAGGAACGGCCGCGCAAGCTCACCTTTCACCTGAACAACGAGGCCAGTTATGACCACGGGCTGATCTGCGGCGGCACGGTCGAGATCTTCCTCGAGCCGATCCTTCCTCAAGCTTTTTGTTACATTTTTGGCGCCGGGCACATTTCCCTGAGCCTTTCGAAGGTGGCGACGCTTGCCGGCTTTTCCACGGTGATCGTGGACGACCGTCCGGCATTTGCCAACCGGGAGCGTTTCCCGGAAGCAAGCGATGTGATCGCCGAGGATTTTGACACGGCGTGCTCGCGCATCCAGACCAACGAGTCGTGTTTCATCCTGATCGTAACGCGCGGCCACAAGGACGACATGCGGGTGATGCGTTGGGCGGCGGGCGTGCCCAATCGCTACATCGGGATGATCGGGAGCAAGCGGAAGGTGATTTCCGTCTTCAGGGCGCTCGAAAAAGAAGGTGTCTCTTCCGAGCGTTTTGCCGAGGTGCACGCGCCGGTGGGATTGGAGATTGGCGCGCTCACCCCGGAAGAGATTGCGGTGAGCATTGTGGCGGAAATGATCGCGGTGCGCCGGCATGCCGAGGGGCTACCGAGCAAATCGGCCAGCCAATTGTATCAGCAGCTCTCGCAAGACAAGGGATAACACTAAGCCCCCAACTACTTCCGCGCCGCCCGTGGAGGCCACCATGGCACGTGGCAAGGAGAAGGGTCGGCCTGAAGGGCGCCCCTACACTTCCAGAAGAAAATTTCTGAAAAGCATGGGTGGAGCGGCAGCCGTCGCGGTGGCGATGCCCAAGCTTGGCGGCGGCTTGCTCGGTGCTGCTCAGGTTCTCGAGCAGGCTCCCGAGGCTCGAGCGCGCAAGCGCGTCCCCATCCGGCTGAGAGTCAACGGGTCGGTCTATGCGTTGCAGGTTGAGCCGCGGTGGACTTTGCTCGATGTTCTTCGGAATCATCTTCACCTGACCGGGGCCAAAAAGGTCTGTGACCGGGCCGAGTGCGGGGCTTGTACCGTGCTGGTGGGGGACAAATCCGCCAGCGGGAGTTCGGCGGGCAAGTCCGCCCACGACAAAGTGGAATTGCCGGCAAAAGAGTCTTTGGCGGGCAAGCCCGTGTATGCCTGCATGATGCTTGCGCTCGAGGCTAATGACCGCGATATCGTGACCATTGAAGGCCTGGCGCAAGGCGGCCGCCTCCATCCCGTTCAGGAAGCTTTTCTGCGCAACGATGCGCTCCAGTGCGGCTTCTGCACGCCGGGAATGATTCTGGCGGTGAAGGCCTTGCTCGAGCGGAACCCGAAGCCCTCGCTCGAGGAGATTCGCCAGGGGATTTCCGGGAACCTGTGCAAGTGCGGCACCTATACCAAAATCTTCCGCGCAGCCCGCGAGGCGGGGGAAATGATGCGCTCCGGGCAATCCGGCAGGCAGATCGCGGCGCGAGCGGGAGCCTGGCAGGCAAGGCTCTTCCCTGCCCCGTCACGCGCGGGGAGGTAGCTGATGGGCAAGAAAGTCAAGACGACGATTGAAATCGAGGGCCGCTACCAGGAAGTGGTGGTAGAAGTCCCGGAGGACGAGCCGCCGGTTTGGCCGCCCGATGCCAAACTTTCGGTGGTGGGCAGGCCTCACTCGCGCGTTGATGGCGTCGAAAAAATCACCGGACAGGCGCGTTACACCCAGGACGTAAACCTGCCGGGCATGCTCCACGCCCGCATCCTTCGCTCGCCCTTTCCGGCAGCAAGAATCATCCGCATTGATTCCTCGAAGGCGGAGAAGCTACCCGGAGTAAAGGCCGTCCTCACCCACGAAAACGCTCCCAAGATTCCGTGGTACGGGACACAGAGTTTTCTTTTGGACCCGGTCTGCCGGCATGTCGGCGATGAGGTGGCCTGCGTGGCCGCGCTGGATGAGGAAACGGCGGAAGAGGCTCTGAAACTGATTGAAGTCGAATATGAGAAGTTGCCGTTCGTGCTGGATGCGGAAAGAGCGCTTGAGGAAGGCGCCCCCAAGGTCTATCCGGGCGGCAACCTTCAGGGCGGGAAGCCCTCCGTCTATGCTCGGGGCGACGTGGAGAAAGGCTTTGCCGAGGCAGACGCGGTTGTCGAAGAAACTTTTCGGACGCAAGTCCAGGTCCACGCGTGCCTGGAGCCGCACGCGAGCGTGGCTCGCTGGGAGGGCGACAAGCTGGTGGTCTGGGATTCGACCCAGGCGGTGTTCGGGGTGCGCGAGCAACTTGCCCGAACCTTGAACCTGCCTTTGAGCCGGGTGCGGGTGATTGCGCCGTTTATAGGCGGGGGATTCGGCAGCAAACTCTGGCTGAACAAGTACACGGTGCTGGCCGCCCTGCTGGCCCGGCAGACCGGCCGGCCAGTGAAGATCAGTCTCGACCGCGAGGAAGACTGCGTCAATACCGGCAACCGGCCGTCGAGCGCGCAAACGATCAAGGCCGGTTGCAAAAATGATGGGACGTTGACGGCGCTCTTTCTCAAATCGGCCGGCCCGGTGGGGGCCTACGATTCAGGCGCGGGTGCCGGGACGCCGCTGCGGGAAATGTATCGCTGCCCAAACGTGAAGACGGAGGAGTCGAACGTCTATATCAACGCCGGCCAGGCTCGGCCCATGCGCGGCCCGGGGCACGTGCAGGGCACGTTTGCGCTGGAGCAGGTCATGGACATGCTGGCCGAGCGCATTGGCATGGACCCGCTCGCATTTCGCCAGAAGAATTACGCCACCAACAACCAGGTGCGGAACCAGCCCTATTCCAGCAAGGGCCTTGATGAAGCGTACCGGCTGGGCGCGGAGCGTTTTGGTTGGCCGGCGGCGCGAAGCCGGCCGGGCAGGAGCGACGACGCCACCAGCACGAAGAAGCGAGGGGTTGGGCTAGCATCGCAGATCTGGGGGGGTGGCGGCGGGCCGCCGGCCTACGCGGTTGTGCAATTGAACCGGGACGGCACGGCCCGGCTTCTGGCCGGCACGCAAGACATCGGTTGCGGCACCAAGACGGTGATGGCGCAGGTGGCGGCGGAAGAACTAGGCCTGCCGCTCGAGCACGTCACGATCACCGTGGCGGATACCGATGCGGTGCCCTACGGGCCGTTCAGCGGAGGCAGCATCACGGTTCCCTCGGTGGCGCCGGCGGTGCGATATGCGGCGGCGGATGTCAAGCGGCAGTTGGCGGCGCTGGCCGCCGAGCAGTTTGAAGAGAGGCTGGGGAAAGCGCCGGCCGAGCGGCTGGATTTGAGAGACGGGGTGATCTACGACACGGCGAGTCCCGACCATTCCGTGCCGATCAAGGAGGTGGCGGCGAAGATTGACCAGATGATTATCGGCAAAGGGCTGCGCGGGCCGAACCCGCCGGGGCTTTCCCTGAATACATTTGGAGTTCAGTTTGCTGAAGTGGAGGTGGACACGGAAACCGGCGAGGTGCGGGTTTTGCGGGTGGTAGCGGCGCATGAAAGCGGCCGCATCGTGAATCCGCTGACCGCCTCCAGCCAGGTTGAGGGGGGAGTGATACAAGGCATCGGCTTTGCCCTGTATGAGGAGCGAGTGCTGAACAACGCGACGGGGCGAATGGTCAACGCCAACCTGCACGACTACCGGTTGCCGACGTCCTGCGACATCCCGGAAATCGAAACCGTTTTCGTTCCGATGAGCGATCCCATTGCCAACAATGTGGGCGCGAAAGGTCTCGGCGAGCCGCCGATTATTCCTACCGCCGGGGCGATTGCCAACGCGGTGTACGACGCGATCGGCATCCGCATCACCGAATTGCCGATGACGCCGGGACGCGTTCTGGCGGCTCGCCGCGGCGAGAAGGGGGCGGCCCATGCATAGCTTCGACTACGTAAATGCCGCCACGAGCGCCAAGGCCATCGAGTTGCTGGGCACGGTGCGAGACGGCGCCAAAATCATCGCCGGCGGCACCGATCTCCTCGATGAACTCAAAGAGGGTTTGATCAAGCCCAAGCAACTGGTCAATATCAAGGCGAACGCGGGGCTGCGACGCATTGCCTTCGATCCGGCCGGCGACCTCCGTCTGGGCGCGCTGGCGACGCTATCGGAAGTGGAAGACGACGCGGTGGTTCGCAAAATGTTTCCGATTCTTGCCGAGGCCGTTGGAGTTGTGGCTTCACCGCAAATCCGGAACGTGGCCACCGTGGGCGGGAACCTGTGCCAGCGGCCGCGCTGCTGGTATTACCGCGACGAAGCTCTCCATTGCCGGCGGAAGGGCGGTCCCATCTGCTACTCGGTGGCCGGAGAAAATCAGTACCACGCGATCTTCGGCGGGGCCGGCTGCTATATCGTCCACCCCTCCGACCTTGCTCCGGCCTTGATGGCGCTCGATGCTGAGGTCCGTATTGTCGGCCCGGGCGGGCCGCGGACGATGCCGCTTGAAAAGTTTTTTATTTTGCCGCGCGTGGACATCACCCGGGAGAACGTCCTGAAGCAAAACGAAATGGTGGAAGAAATCAGGGTACCGGCGGCTGCGGCAGGCAGGGGCGGAAGATATCTGAAAGTGCGGGAGCGGAACACGTGGGATTTTGCGGTGGTAGCAGCGGCGGTGGTTCTGGACATGAGCGGCGGGGAGTGCCGGGATGCGCGGGTGGTTCTGGGGGCGGTGGCGCCGGCTCCCTGGCGCTGCTCTCAGGCAGAAGGGGTGTTGCGAGGGGCAAGGATTGACCTGGGGGTGGCGGCGAGGGCGGCAGAGGCAGCGGTGGAAGGCGCGCGGCCGATGACGCACAATGGTTACAAGGTCGCGCTCGCTCGCAATCTGGTGAAGCGAGCGATTCTCCAGGCTGCGCAAGCTCGAACGAGCTAGACGGTAATGACTTAGACGCTCATGATCGCGGGGATCATTCTGGCTGCGGGTCGTTCCTCGAGGATGGGCCGCGACAAGGCGCTGCTGGCCTATCGCGGGTCCACTTTCCTCGGCCATCTGATCGAGATCCTGCACCAGCCGCGCATCGGCTTCCTTCGCATTGTTCTTGGCGAGAATGCCGACGCCGTACGAGAAGAGATCGCCTTTGATCCCGCGCAGCTCGTTGTCAACCCCCACCCCGAGCAGCCACAGCTCGTTTCCCTTCAACTGGCCATCCGGAGCATTCCCGAACAGCTTGTGGACGGCGCTCTGGTCTGCCTGGTGGACCATCCGTGCATCGAGCGGGAAACGGTGCGGCTTCTGCTCGACCGCTACTACCAGAGCGGCAAACGCATCGTGATCCCCACCTTGGGCGGGCGTCGCGGCCACCCGGTCCTTTTCGCCGCGTCTCTGTTTGGCGAATTGCTGGCGGCGCCCCTCGAACAGGGCGCCCGCGCCGTCGTTCACAAGTTTGCCGCAAATGTCCTGGAAGTTCCGACGGAAGATGAAGGCGTGATCCTCGATATAGACGATCCGGAAAGCTATCGCCGTATCGCTTCCGCCAACGGGTGAGAATAGCGGCGGCTTCCCGTGGCGGGGATGGGATATCGGTTTCCCAACTGTCTTGCACGGGTGCGCGCGCAAACAGTGTGTGTAGAAGTTTCTTCCGCAAGATGGGTTCGCCCAGCACAACTCTGAGCCCCCAGGCTCCTGCCTGGGGGACGAAGAACAAACCCGGTGGCGGGTGCCACCGGGCTCGGCGTGGATGGGTTTTCACATAAACTCTAAAGGCGGCCGCCACGCGCTGGCCCTAAACTGGCCGCGAATTCGGTCAACGCTTTGACGCTCCTTACCTGCCTCTGGGCGTGCAGGCCGAGAGGGTCGAGCAGGACAGCATGCCATCCGGCGGCATTTGCGCCGAGATAGTCGGCGGTGTAGCTGTCGCCGATGAAGGCGGCGCGTTCCGGGTTGGTTCCGGCGCGTTGGAGGGCGAGGCGGAAAATTTCCGGGTCGGGTTTTTCAACACCCACGACACCTGAGTCCAAGATGACCTCAAAGCGGTCGCCCAGCCCGGCGGTGACCAGCGTCTCGGCCACGCTGCCGTCGCTGTTCGAGATTACTCCCAAGCGGTAGCCTGCCGCGGCGGGGCCAAGGGCCTGGGTGACCCGGAGCGCCTCCGGGGTGGTCCGGCTCCAGAGGTTGCGCCGGAGGTTCTCTTCCCACAACCGTTTGGCGGTTTCCTCCGAAGGCGGTTCGAAAGCGGCCGCGCGGCAAATCTCGCGCCAGAACCAGAGCCAGAGGCTTCCCTCTTGTTTCTCCTTGCGCAGCACACGCTCGTCAAAGGCCAGCATGGCGTGATACCAGGCGGACTGCAACCGGCTCGATGCCCCGTCAACTCTGGTGCCCAGGAGATCTACAACGCGCTCCGGATCCAAAAAGAGAAGCGTGCCGCCCGCATCAAAAAAGACCCAGTCGATGATCCGCTTCGCTGCCAAAGTGTTTCTCTTAAACCTCGACCCTGAATTCTAACAGGATGCTGAAGAAGTGGCTTATCTGTCATTGCGAGTCCCGAAGCTTCGGGACGAGGAATCTGCTTGGGGAGCTCCCGCGGTCGAAAGAAAGCATCCGCCGCGGCGGACTCGGGTCGGCCAAGAGCGCCACCCCTCGGAATGACAGCCCCGGGAGGTTGTTCAGCACCGTGCTAAATTTCACATCCGGGGGGCAGCTTCGCCAGGACCGCCCGCAGCGCATCGGCGGCGAGCTGGCTGCCATGCGCCGTGGCGGGCGGCAACCCACCCAGCGCCGCGGCAATCTCCCGATCAGTGAGCCGGCTCACGTCGGTCACGTTCCGCCCGGAAATCATTTCTGTCAGGATGGAACCGCACGCGATGGCCGCCACACACCCGACGGTTTTGAAGCGTGCGGCAACGATCTTGCCGTCCACAACCTGAAGCCCAAGCTGCATGACGTCGCCGCAAGCAGGGTTGGTCATTTCC
>DATBWB010000148.1 GCA_036514995.1 Candidatus Acidiferrales bacterium | reverse complement strand
GAAACTTTGCCGCCTGATTGCATCACCAACCGCTCGGCCTCGGCCCGTTCATGCCGGGCGAGGGTGCCGGTAAAGACAAACGTCTTGCCCTTGAGGCGCGTCTCTTTGGCGGCCACGCGTCGCTCTTCAAACCTGAGCCGCGCCCGGCGCAGCTTTTCGAGCAGTTTCCGGTTCTGTGGCTCGCGGAAGAACTGATAGATGCTCTCGCCCACTTTCGGCCCAACCTCGAAAGCTTCGGTGAGCTCTTCGAGCGAAGCTCGGGCGAGCTTGTCCATCGAGCCGAAGTGCTCCGCCAGGATTTGGCCTGTCCGCTCGCCGACAAAGCGAATGCCGAGCGCAAAGATCAAATTGGCCAGCCCGCGCTGCTTGCTCTCTTCGATTTGTCCCAGCAAATTGCCGGCGGACTTTTCCGCCATGCGTTCGAGCCCGGATACTTCGTCGAGCTTCAGAGAATAAAGGGCGGCCACGTCCTTGACGATTCCTTTGTCCACCAACTGGTCCACAATTTTCTCGCCGAGCCCGTCAATATCCATGGCCCGGCGACCGGCAAAGTGCAGCAGAGATTCTTTGAGTTTGGCCGGGCAACGAGCCGAAACGCAGCGGTAGGCCACCTCTTCTGGGTCCCGGATAACCCGTCCGCCGCACACCGGGCATCTTTTCGGCATCTTGAATGGCCTGCCGTTAGGATCGCGCTTGGCTACTTGGACGACCTTGGGGATGACTTCACCGGCCCGCTCAATCACCACCCAATCGCCGATCTTGACGCCCAGCCGCTCGATCTCATCCATGTTGTGGAGCGTCGAATGGCTCACCGTGACGCCGCTCACCGGCACGGGTTCGAGATCAGCCACCGGTGTCAGCGACCCGGTGCGGCCCACTTGGGCGCGGATGTTCACGATCCTGGTGGTTGCCTGCTGCGCCGGATATTTGTAGGCAATCGCCCACCGCGGCGCCTTGGCCGTCGAGCCAAGCTCTCGCTGCATCGCGACGGCGTTCACCTTGATGACGATGCCGTCGATCTCGTATGGCAGCTTCTCGCGCTTCGTTTCCCATTGCTCGCAGTAGGCGATGACCTCATCGAGCGACCGGCAGACTTTCCAGTTCGGATTCACCTTGAAGCGCATGCGGGTGAGCGCGTCGAGGACTTCGCTGTGCCGGTTGAAAGGCACGCGACCTTCCGCCAACAAATAATAGGAATAGAAATCCAACTTGCGTGAGGCAGTGATGGTCGGGTCGAGCACGCGGACGGAACCGGCGGCGGCGTTGCGTGGGTTGGCAAACCTTTTTTCACCAGCCTGATCTTGCTGCGCGTTCAACTCCTCCAGGGCCTTGCGCGTCAGGATGACCTCGCCGCGCACCTCGAAGCCCTCTTCGAGTCCGACTGCCTTGACTCTCTCCTCTTCCACAAACAACGGCACGGAACGAATCGTCTTCACATTAGCGGTGACATCCTCGCCGTTGACGCCATCACCCCGGGTCACGCCGCGTTCGAACCGTCGCTGCCGGTAGTGGAGCGCCATGCTCAGCCCGTCGAGCTTGTGCTCGACCACGTATTCGATTCGTGATTTGCCGCTCGCGTTCTGGATTCGTTTGTCGAATTCACGCAATTCGTCAAAAGAATAGGCATTGTCGAGGCTGAGCATTTGGGAGCGGTGCTTGACCTTGACGAAGCCCTCGCGCGGCTGCCCGCCAACCCGCTGCGATGGCGAATCGGGCGTAATGAGGCTGGGATCCTGCGCTTCGAGCGCCTTCAGGCGGTTCATGAATTGATCGAATTCGTGGTCGCTGATTTCAGGATCGTCGAGGACGTAGTAGCGATGCTCGTGGTAGCGAATTTTTTCGCGCCATTCCTCGATCTGCTTTGCGAGCGATTTGCGGCCCGGCATGGGGAAACTCTCCGAAGCGCTCCGGCAACCCAAAATTATACTACCCCTTGCGAGAAAGCGAAGGCCGAGGGCTTGCCCGCCTGGCCTGATGGCAGGCTTCTGCTCGCGGAAACATTGCACTACCGAACACTTTTCCCGATAATGAGCTTGCTCTTGCGGTGCCTTGATGCCATCCGCATTTTCGAAGGCCGTCCTCATCCACAATCCGAAAGCGGGACGTGGCCGACGGCGGCAGAAAGAGCTGGAACTCGCCTGCGATTACCTCGCCTCCCGCAATATTCCGGTGCAGCTTGAGGAGACCGCCGGCTCGGGGATGGCCACCGAACTCGCCCGGCAAGCAGCCGCAGCCGGTTTTGACCTGGTCATCGTCTGCGGCGGTGACGGCACGGTCAACGAAGTGGTCAACGGCCTGGCGGGAACGTCCACGCCGATGGCCCTGCTGCCGGCCGGCACAGGAAACATTCTCGCCAAGGAGCTTCGGCTGCCGTGGAACGTGCTTCATGCCGCGCGGCTCATTCCTGAGGGCGAAGTCCGCCGCATCGCGCTCGGCTGCGCCGGCGGCAGGTACTTTCTGGCCGTTGCCGGAGTGGGCGTGGATGCCAACATCGTCTATAAGCTGGAAGCCAGGATGAAATCCTCTCTGGGCCAGCTCTCCTACTGGCTGGAGTCGTTGCGCCAAATGTTTGCGTATTCCCTTCCCACCTTCCGGCTGGTGGCGGATGGCTCGCCCGTGGAAGCTACCTTTGCCGTCATCGGCCGGACATCACACTATGGCGGGCCGATCCGCATCACCACCGGGGCTAACCTCTTGGCCGACGATTTTGAAGTGGTCGCCATCACCACGCGATGGCGCATTGCCTTTCTGCTCTATCTCCTTGGCGTCTGGACCCATAGCCTAAAAAAAATGCCGGGCGTCCATTTCTTCCGAACCAGGCGGCTGCGCTGCGAAGCGGCCCGGACGACAAGGAAGAATCCACACATTTACGTCGAGTGCGACGGGGAGTTAAGCGGCCAACTACCACAGGATTTTCTAATTGTTCCCGATGCGCTCTCTCTCGTATTCCCTCGGCCCCCGATGCATCGGCGCGAAGCACGCCTTTGAAGACCATTGAGACATGGAAAACATAACGCACACGCTCGTTGCCGTCGCTCTCTCCCGCGCGGGCCTGAATCGCAAAGCAGCCTACGCTACCGGGGCGCTGATCGTCGCTGCCAATTTGCCCGACATAGACATCGCCACGGTGCTTCGCAGCCCGCTCGAATATCTCCGATGGGAGCGCGGTTATACCCACTCGGTTCTGGGAGTCACGCTCCTGGCTGCGCTGCTATTTCCTCTGTTTCGTTTGGGCGAGGCGATCTTCCGCCGCGGCCAGCCCTCCCGGATTCGCTGGCTGCCCTTTTTCGCGGTGTGCTGGGCGGGAACGGCGAGCCACCTGCTGCTGGACCTGCTCGATTCTTACGGTGTTCGCGCCGGTTTGCCTTTTAGCGGCCGCTGGCTGGCTGCCGACCTGGCCTTCATCTGGGATCCCTGGATCTTCGGCATTCTCCTGGTGGCGCTCTTTGTGCCCTGGATCACAAAGCTGGTCAGTGAGGAGATTGGAGCGCGGTCGAAAACTCCGCCGGGGCGAGCGAGCGCGATCCTGGCGCTCGGGCTGGTGGCGGTGTTCTGCGGCGTGCGCGCTTATGGGCACGCTCGCGCAGTCGGTTTGCTGGATGCCCGGATTTATCACGGACGCACGCCGCTCGCCGTGGGCGCATTTCCGGACGCGCTCTCGCCGGCGGTGTGGCACGGCGTCGTGGAAACGGCCGGAACTTACGAATTGATCGAGGTGAACGTGCTCCTGCCCGAGCGTTTCGACCCGGATCGTGCCTCCACGCATTACAAGCCGACCGCTTCCCCGGCTCTCGACGCGGCCGAGAATACACACACCGCAAGAATGTTCCTGGAATCGGCGCGCTTTCCGCTGGCGAACGTGGAACACCTTGCCGACGGCTGGCGGGTGCGTATCCGCGATTTGCGCTTTGCATCGGCCACTCGCCGGCGGCGCAGCTTCGTTGTCACAATTGGTCTGGATGAGGAATTCCACGTTCGGGACGAATCCTTCCGCGTCGGTGGCTCCGCCGAACCTCCCTTGCCACGCGAACCGTAGAAGATGAAGAATCCCGGTCTAAAGGCCGCCGCTACGTCGTCTTTGCCACAGCCGGCTTATGAGATAAGCGGCGAGCATGAAGGCAAGCAGCGCCAAGCCGACCAGGGCCTTGTTCTGCCGGAGATAGTCAAGGGCCGACCTTCCGAAGCGGACGGCGAGGTAGCCTTCCAGAAAGTAGCGGGCGCCGCGAGCGACCAAAAGCGTGACCGCGAACGATGAAACGCGGAGGCGAAATACCCCGGCGGCGATCACAAATACCTTGAAGGGTGCGGGCGGGGGCAAGACAGCCGGTATCCCGATCGTCAAGAACTCATTCCGCTCGTACCAGCCGCGAATTTTTTCGATCTGCGGTCCGGAGGCTCGTTTCCGCAAAAAAAGCTCGCCGCCTTTGCGCGCCAGGTAGTAAAGCCACAGGCACCCCGCCAGGGAACCCAGCGTCGCCAAGCCCGCATAGAAGACCATGCGGGAAGGCTCGGAAGCGGAAGCGTAAACGATGAACAGGTCGGTAAACAGGGGAAAGGAAAGAATGGAAGAATCCAGGAAGGTGATGATAAAGAGCCCGCCTGGCCCGCCGAACGAAGCAATCAGCCACTTGATCCAAGCCGGTTGGTGGTTCATTCAGGAAACTCTTTCCAGTCTCAAAAAGCGGCTATTGTAGCCGGGCAGCGCGCCACTGACAATGAAAAATCCGTCCGCCTTGACCGCCGTTCGATTTTCCTGCTATAAACCTCGGTTTGCCCAGCGGCCTCGTCAGCTATCCTAAAGAAAGAATCCCGCCTCGAGCGTCGGCAGGAGGAGTCCCATGATCTCGTTCTGGCCACTCACCTTCATTATGAGCGTGAGCGTGCTATCGCTGATCGTTGCGGTGTTATTCGCGCGGCAAGTCCTGAGGGCGGATACGGGGACGCCGGGCATGCAGGAGATTGCCGCGGCCATCAAAGAGGGGGCCGAGGCGTTTCTCCGCCGCCAATATTCGACCATCGCCCTGCTGAGCGGGGTGGTCGCCGTCATCCTTTTTGCCTTCTACCTGCGCAGCAAGGGCATGACGCTGGCGTGGCGGACGGTGGTGGCGTTTCTGTTCGGCGCGCTCTGTTCGGGAATCGCCGGCTACTGCGGCATGTTTGTGTCCATACGCGCCAATCTTCGCGCGGCGGCGGCAGCTCGCACCAGCCTGAACCGGGCCTTGCAGCTTGCGTTGCGCGGCGGCGCGGTGAACGGTCTGGCGGTCGTTGCCCTTTCCCTGCTGGGAGTGGGCGGGCTGTTCTACTTTTTCGGCGGCCTGGAGCATCCCCAGGAGGTTCCGCTTCACATCGTCGGCTTTGGCTTTGGCGCGAGCTTTGTGGCGCTCTTCGCCCAGCTCGGCGGCGGCATTTACACCAAGGCGGCCGACGTCGGCGCCGATTTGGTGGGCAAGATCGAAGCCGGCATACCGGAGGACGACCCGCGCAATCCGGCGGTCATCGCCGACCTGGTGGGAGACAACGTGGGCGACTGTGCCGGCCGCGGCGCCGACCTTTTTGAGTCTACTGCCGCAGAGAACATCGGCGCGATGATTATCGGCATTGCCCTCTTTCCCGTCTTCGGCATCAAGGGCATCTTTTTCCCCCTGGTGGCCCGCGCCTTCGGCTTGATCGCTTCGATTGTCGCGGTGCTGGTAGTGCGCACGAAAGAGCAGGGCGAGGATCCGATGCAGGCTTTGAACCGAGGCTACCTGGTAACCACGGTGCTGGCCATGGCCGGTTTCTACGTGGCCGTGCGAACCATGCTTCAGGACAACCTCTGGTTCTTTGCTGCCGGCATCGTGGGCATTGTCACCAGCTTTCTGTTCGTCTGGATCACGCAGTATTACACCGAATATCGCTACCGCCCGGTGCTCTCGATCGCCAAAGCCTCGATCACCGGCCCGGCAACCAACATCATTACCGGCTTTGCGGTAGCCCTGGAATGCACCGCCCTGCCCGTCATCACCATCTCGGCTGCCATTTTGCTTTCCTACTATTTCGGCCAGCGCGGCTTGCCCGGCAACGCTGGCGCCGGTCTTTACGGCACTGCCATTGCCACCATGGGCATGCTTTCGACGGCGGCTTACATTCTGGCGATGGATACCTTTGGACCCATCACCGACAACGCCGGCGGAATTATTGAGATGAGCGGCGCGCCGGAAGATGTTCGCCGGCGCACGGACCGCTTGGACTCAGTCGGCAACACAACCAAAGCGTTGACCAAAGGCTACGCCATCGGCAGCGCAGCGCTCGCCGCCTTCTTGCTCTTCTCCGCCTATCTGGATGAGGTCACCCACCTGACCGGCCAGCGCTTCCACGTGGTGGACATCGGCAAGGTCCCCGTCTTTGTCGGGGCGCTCATAGGCGCCGCTCTTATCTTCCTGTTCAGCTCGTTCGCCATCAAGGCGGTGGGCAAAACAGCCTATTGCGTCATCGAGGAAGTCCGGCGCCAGTTCCGCGAAAATAAGGGCATCATGGAAGGCACCGTCAAGCCCGACTACGGCAAGTGCGTGGACATCGTCACCGTCGGCGCCCTCAAGGCCATGGTGGTTCCGGGCCTGCTGGCGGTCGGCGTGCCCGTTGCCGTGGGTTTCCTCTTCAAATATCTGAGTTCGTCGCCGGGGGAAAACACGGGCGCAGAATCGGTAGCAGCCTTGCTCATGGTAGGCACCATCGGCGGCATCCTGCTGGCGACCCTGATGAACAACGGTGGCGGCGCCTGGGACAACGCCAAGAAGTTTATTGAGACGGGCCAGCTCGGCGGCAAGCGCTCGGATGCGCACAAAGCGGCCGTTGTAGGCGACACTGTCGGCGACCCCTTCAAGGACACCGCCGGGCCTTCGCTCCACGTCCTGATCAAACTGCTCAGCACCATCACACTGGTGATGGCGCCGCTGTTCATTTAGCGCCGGCACTTCAGCCTTTCATGCGGTTCTGAATTTTCTTGGCTAGCTTCTCGATCTCCTCCGCCTTCCTGACCAGCTTGAGAGAGAGGATTTCGCTGTTGGTTTTGTCCACCTCGGCCTTCAGTTCAGTGGCGAGCTGCAAGAGGTGATCCGCGTCCTTTTTCACTTGCTCGTGCTGGCTCTTGAGAATGGCTTTGAGGGGAGGGCCCGCCGGTTCTTCCGGTTGTTCGATCCCCGGTGGCCAGCGAGGAGGCGCCGGCCGCTGGGGCGCTGGTGGCGCCTGGCCGGAAACGAATATGCTTGAAAGAAGAAACAAACAACCCGGTATGACTGCCATGAAGCGATATGCCCTTCCCATTCCGGCCTCCTTGACGGCGAGCCCGTATCGCAGCTTCGGCAGGATCAGCAACCTCGCCTCAAACCGTTGTTCCGGCTGAGCGGCGGTTGTTATAATGCCGCCCGTCCAGCTCCATGATGCTAGTCGCAATCTTGGATTCTGCCAAGCTGAAGGTTGTCGGGCTAACGCCCGTCGCCACGCAGCTTATGCAGGTGCGATCATGGTAGCTTCTGTGGACGACTCAGAACTTGCCGAGGCCTTGATCTCGGTCTGGCGTCAGGTGCTCGTGGAAGGCCAGAACACAGTCAAGCTCGGCGGAAGGAATTTTCCGGTCGGCAAGACAGGCCGGAGCCGATTGCGGGTTGTGAACTTTGAATGCGAAAGTCAGAAGCTCGTCGGAATCGAGCAGAATCCCAATACGACCTCCCGTTGGGCGGCCATGGCCCGCCAGGGGTTACGGATCATGCAATTCAGTCTGGCCGGTCGCTACATCGCCAACGTCGCCGATGGGCGGGCCAACTTCTACCGCCGCAGAGCCTAACCTACTGATACAGAAATGGTTATCGTTAGGCTTCGAGCCAGCCGGTTTGGGTTTGGCGGTCAGCTAAGCGCCCCTCAGGAGAAAGCCGGGCGGCCAACGACAGGCTGGTCTATACCAAATTGGTACTGGACAAGAACTCAAAGCGTGGCACAATGAGATTACTCCAGCCCCAGCAACCAGCCCTAGGTCCGTCGGATGGCACTGAAGTGTCAGGACACTCCTTGTGATGGAAGAGTTCCCCGGGAGCTCGAGGCCGAGGGGCTCTGCTTGCGCCATTTCATCCGCCACTCCGAGCGAGGCTGCGATGCGCTCCGCCGGGAACTGGTACAAGGGGAACTCAGTGCCGAGCGGAGAGCCGAAATCGAACAACACCTCGGCGGTGTAGGCAGCAAGCTGGCGGCTGCTGCGACGGCCGGCTACCCGCTCGCCGACCACATCAAAGCCGCCATCCTCAATACCCTGCTGCTTCTGATGAACGTCCGGGAAAGCCTCGAAAAAGCCAAGCGCCGTCCGGAAGCCAAACCGGTCTCCACGGATATCCTCCGAGCTTGATACTCGCCTATTTCAGGTAATGGAGTTTCAGGCTGCGCTCAGTGGCAACTCTGGCGAGCACGACTGATCGGCTCGAAATCAACGCTCACCGCTATCCTCGCTGGATCTCGAGCGGGAGGCCCGGGTCCATCAGTGAGGCTCCACCGTCCACAGCGATGAGCTGGCCTGTAATCCAGCTCGCTTCTTCCGAGCAGAGGAGTGCGACGGCGTTTCCAATGTCCCCCGGCGTCCCCAGCCGTCCCATCGGTGTCCACCCCCCTTCGTGCCATGTGCGAATAGCCTTCTGCACCTCTTGCGGCAGGGTGTTCAAGACGCTGTCCTCGATCCAGCCGGGGCTGATGGCATTTACTGTTATCCCGCGTTTCGCCAGAGCTACGGCGAAATAGCGGCACAGCGACTCCATGGCAATCTTGGCCGACCCCATCGCAACCCAGGGCTGCCAGCTCCCCGTGCGCCCACCCGGAGCGTAGGTGATGGCGATCATTCTGCCTCCGTTACCCATCAAGCGGCTCGCCTCCCGTACCCCGAGGAGGAAAGCCTTGGCCTGGGAATTGATGGCCGTGTCCCATTGGTCGAGCGTGATTTCCATCGGTCCCTGGTAGAAGGTGGGTACCTCAGTTCGCGCGTTGCTTACAAAGATGTCGAGCTTGCCGAACTCGGCCTTGACTCGCGCAAACATGCGGCTGATCTCTTCCGGGCGGCATACGTCGGCTTGAATGACGAACCCATCGGAACCGGACTCCCGTATCTTGGCGAGCGTATCCTTGGCAGCAGCTTCGTTCTTGCAGTAGTTGATCGCGACCTTGACGCCTTTGTCCGCGAGCTTCAGAGCGATTCCCCTGCCGATACCCCGCGAACTTCCAGTAATCAAAGCAAACTTCGCCTTCAGCGACATAGCGACCTCCATCGTTAGGATTGCGCTGAAAACATTATCAGGGTATTAGCGCCACACATTTTAGGGCGCACCCAGAGGCAAGTCAACGCGAGGGGAATAGGACGCCCGGGCGGATTTGAGCTGCGGACCGCTCCCGGCGGTCCTGCCCAAGCGCTCTCAGTTTCCGAACCAGTTCAAAAAAGCAGTGATAATCAGAGCATTGGTGAAGTCAATGAAGAAGGCCCCAACGAGCGGCACAACAAGAAACGCGCGGGGGGCCGGGCCATAGCGTTCCACCAGCGCGCGCATATTCGTGAGGGCATTGGCTGTGGTACCCAGCGCAAACCCGATCAAGCCGGCCGCCGTCACCGCTGAATCGTAATCCCGGCCCATGAGGGGAAAGGAGATGAGGTAGGCGAACAGTCCCATGACGATCACTTGCGCCAGCAGAATCACCACCAGCGGGGTCGCCAGATGCGCCAGCTCCCAGAGTTTGAGGTTAAGCAGGGCCATAGCCAGGAAAAGAAGCAGCGAGATATTCCCAATCAGGTCCATCACCGGCGTGGAGATGCGGAGCCAGCCGAATTGATCGTCGAGGTTCCGCAGCACCGAGGCCACCAGCATGGCGCCGATATAGGTGGGCAAGATGATTCCCTGCCCCTGGATGTAGGCGCTCACCACGGCGCCGATGCCCATGGCGATCGCCAGCACGATAATGTTCCGGAGCAGGGGCGTGTCCTCGCGCTCGACTTCGAGCGTGACCCTCGACCCCGCTTCGCTGATCGCAGAAATATCCCCGCTGGCATGGAACTTTCGAGTGGCCGCCGTGCGCAGGACGCGGCGCTCAACAATCCAAGTGCCGACCGGGCCCCCGAGCAGCCCGCCACAAACGATCCCAAAGGTCGCTGCGGAAATGGCCAACGAATCGGCGGCCGCGACACCCAGCTTCTCAAACATGGGCGCAAAGGCCAGGCCGGTAGCCGGGCCACCCACCAGCGTTACCGAGCCCGCCATCACTCCCACCAGGCGGTTAACGCCGAAGGCGGAGGCGACGGCCATGCCCAGAAAATTCTGCACAAAACACAGAAACGTGGACATCGCCAGAAACACGAACACCTGCACCCCGCCCTTTTTCAGCAGCGGCAGGCTCGCGTTCATGCCGATGGTGGTGAAGAAAGCAATCATCAGGATGGGCTAGAGGGTCGCGTCAAAGTGAAACGAGGCCACGCCCTTGTGCAAGAGCAGCAGCAAAACCGCGGCCAACAGCCCACCCACCACCGGCGCGGGGATGTTCAGCCGGGCGATCACCCGGATCTTCCGCTTCAGGAAAAGGCCTGCGAAAAGAACGACTGCGGCGTAAGCAAGGGTTTGCGCCGCATCAGGCTGGAAGACAGGCAAGCTTTCGTCTCACGAATCAATCGAAAGATTCGGGGGAAGCTTAGTCTGTCCTGCGGCGGAATTCAACCGCTCTTGCCCCTCCGGAACGAAGTGGAGGCGCGGGTGGGAGGAGTTTATCCCGAGCCTGCCGAGGGAAACCCACGAGTGGAGGTTCGCCGCGAGGTGGACAGGCCCTTCGACTCGCCCCGATTCTATCGGGGCTCGCTCAGGGCAATTTCGCCGGCTGGCGAAATTGGAGGCGCGGGTGGGAGGAGTTCATCCTGAGCGTAGCCGAAGGAAACCCACCACTGGCTGCCCCTCGACTTGCTGCGCTTGCTCGGGGCAATCCCGCCTGCGGCGAAATTGGAGGCGCGGGTGGGATTCGAACCCACGAATGGAGGTTTTGCAGACCTCTCCCTTAGACCACTTGGGTACCGCGCCCTGCCTTCAGTATACCGAAAAACGACGAATCATGGACGGGCAAGGGGGAATCAGGAAAGGGGAAGATGCCCGCCTGAAGGCAGCCTCTACGGGTTCCTGAGCATGTAGCGGCGGGCTTCAGCCCGGCACTTGGGTTTCCCCCGCCATTGCCGCAGCCAATGCCCGCCTGAAGCGCCTGCAACGGGCAGCGCATGCGATGTTAAATGACTGCTTCCCGGAGAAACTGAGCCGATTCCTCCGGCGGCGTGGGGTTGATGTAGAAGCCGGTGCCCCATTCAAACCCGGCCACGCGCGTCAACTTGGGCATCATCTCAATGTGCCAGTGGTAGTGGTCGTTGGTTTCCTCCCCGACGGGCGAGGTGTGGATGACATAGTTATAGGCCGGCATTTCCAGCACCACGTCCAGCCGCAGGAGAATGTTTTTCAGCATGGCTGCCAGGCCTCCATACATCCGGCTGGGGCAATTCTCAAAGGCCGAGCCGTGCTGCTTGGGCAACAGCCAGGTCTCAAACGGAAAGCGCGGGGCATAGGGCGCCACCGCGACAAAATCCTCGTTTTCGGTGATCACCCGCAGGCCGCTCTCCAGTTCCTGACGCACGATGTCGCAGAAGATGCACCGCTCCTTGTGGAGCCAGTAGGTCTTGCTGTTGTCCACCTCCTCCTGGACGCGCTTGGGCACAATGGGCAGGGCGATCAATTGAGAATGGGAATGTTCGAGGGAAGCGCCGGCAGCTTCGCCGTGATTCTTGAAAATGAGGATATACTTGAAGCGGCGGTCGCGCTTCAAGTCGAGCATGCGGTCGCGGTAAACGCCGAGGACTTCCTCCAATTGCTTCTCGGGGAGCCGCGCCAGCGTCAGGTGATGTTCCGGCGTCTCGATAATGACCTCGTGCGCGCCGATGCCGTTCATCTTGTCGAAGACTCCCTCGCCCTGGCGGTCGAGCGCGCCCTCAATCCCCAGTGCCGGAAATTTGTTGGGCACCACCCGCGTGGTCCAACCCGGACTGTTCCTGGGCCCGCCATTCTCTCGCCGGGCGTCCACCTCGGGCGGAGTCCTGTCCTCGTTTCCGTAGCAGAAAGGACAGAAGCCGGTGCCATGGATGCGGACCGACTCACGCGAAAAATCGGACGGACGCTTGGAGCGGTCCGTCGAAATGATCACCCATCGTCCCGTAATCGGGTCTTTTCTCAGTTCAGGCAAGTCGGTCGCTCCTTCCTCCCCTTTTCGTCCACGCTGCCGGCGGTTGCCGTTCCCACCAATCTCTTCCGGTCGTGTCGCAAGTGATCTTGTTCGGCGCCAACCGCCCTGAGCCTTTCGCCACCGGGGCGATCAGGTTGGAACGGCACGCGGGAGCCTTTCTCAATGCGTCAGATCTCCAAAAGCATTCTTGTGAAGCCGTACCTCAATTTTCCCCGGAAACGGCTCCTCGATGGCCACCACGTCAAAGCGGCTGGCAACGGCGCTTCTTTTCTGCCGGCCAAGAAACTGTTTTGCCGTGCGGAGCAGGAAGCGGCGCTTCTCCGGCGTAACCGCCTCCTCCGGGGCGCTCGCCAGGCTGCCCGTGCGGGTCTTGACCTCGATAAAAGCCAGCACCGGCCCATCCCAGCCGATCAAATCAATTTCGCCCGGGATGCCCGGCAGGCGAAAATTTCGCCGGACAAGCGTGTAGCCCTGCTTGCGCAGGAACCAGTAGGCGTAGGTCTCGCCGCGAATGCCGATGCGTCGCGCTGCCGCGTGAGCTTGCCGGCCGGCAGCCGGTTGAGGGGTTGCGTGCGACCCCGGGGACGCCCCTTCGGGCTCCCTCAGGCCGCCCCGGCGCGCCATCCAGTCCAATACACCAAACATCGCCCTGGCAAAAAACAACATTGCTTAGGCCGAGCCGGCAATCTCGGTGACGATTCCGTCGAGCAATTTTACCGCAAACTCAGCCTGCTCGCGGTCAATCACGAGCGGCGCATCATGCGGAAGGTGCTTGCCCCGCAACCCAAGACGAGCAGGCCGCGCTCCAAAGCTCTCCGGACGATCTGATCGCGCAGCTCGGGCGCCATCTGGCGCGTTTTCCGGTCGCGGACGATTTCGATCCCGATCATGAGTCCCTTGCCGCGGACCTCCCCCACGATGGGGTGGCGTTCGGGCCAGTCGCGCAGGCGGCTCATCAAGAGGTCGCCCATCCGCCGGGCGTTGTCAAGGCACTGCTCCTCGATGAGTCGAAATGACTCGCTCATCGCGAGCCACGATCTCTTTGGCCTTTGGGCCGGGCAGCGGCGTTCGAATCTCCGGGAGTTTGACTTCGATCTTGGTCTCCAGCATGGCATCCTCCAATCGAGAAAAGCCCCGAGAGCGAGCTAGGGTTAAGGGCAGAAGCTTCCGGGGAGGCCCGATCGGCAGGAGAGCTAGTCAACGCCCAGGAGATTGGGGCGCGCCAGAGCAGGAAGCATGCACCGCACCGGGTCATCGAGCGTCGCGCCCGTCATTTCCTTCTCCAGCGGAAACCGTCTTTCATGTCCTCAATTAGGATACCACGGCGGAGGAGATCCTGGCGAATACGATCGGCGGCGGCAAAGTCCCTGCGCGAGCGCGCCTGGACACGTTCCTGGATGAGACGCTCGACTTCGGCCGCGGAAATCTCTTCCCCGGCTTCGGTGGGAGCGTAGCCGGCAGATTTGAGTTTCTGGATGTCGTCCTCCGTCATAACCGCAAAAATCTTGTCCCACTCGGCAAGGACCGCCAAAACAGGGGCCACGTCCTCCGACCGAAATTCACCCTGATCGGCTATGGTGTTGACGTCGCGCACCAGGTCAAAGATGGCGGCCAGCGCCTGAGCGGTGTTGAGGTCGTCTGCCAAAGCCTTGAAAACTTCCTGCCCGGCTGCCTGGCAGGCCTCGCGAACCCTGGGTTGGCTACCGCTGGAAAATGTGCTGGTGGTGAGACGAAAGCGAAAGTTTCTGAGCCGATCCACTGCCCCTGCCGCTTGTTGCAAGCCGTCGAAGGTGAAGTTCAATTGTTTGCGGTAGGGGACCGAGGCAAGCAGGTATCGAATGGCCGACGGGCGATAGCCGCGGGCAAAGAGATCCCGCAAGGTATAGAAATTGCCGAGCGACTTGGACATCTTTTCTCCTTCCACCAGGAGGTGCTCGCCGTGCAACCAGTGGCGCACGAACGGCCTTCCCGTCGCTGCTTCACTCTGGGCAATTTCGTTCTCGTGATGCGGGAAGGCCAAGTCCACGCCGCCGGTGTGGATGTCAAAACTCTCACCCAGGTATCGCATGGACATGGCTGAGCATTCAATGTGCCAGCCAGGCCGTCCCCTCCCCAGCCCCGTTTCCCAGAAAGGCTCGTTCTCCTTGGGCGCTTTCCAGAGAGCAAAATCGCGCGGATCCTCTTTTTCATAGCTGTCCGCTTCCACCCGCGCGCCCGTCTTGATGCCGCTCAGGTCAATCTTCGAAAGCTTGCCGTAGCCGGGAAATTTTGAGATGCGGAAATAGGTGGAACCTTCGCTCTCATACGTGAACGATTGGCGGCGCAAACGCTCAATGAGCTTCACCATGTCATCAATGTGCTCGGTGGCCCGAACCAGCCGCTCCGGCGGTTCCAGATTGAGGAGCCGGGCGTCCTCGAGAAAAGCTTGCGTGAACTTGTCGGTGTACTCCCGCAGGCTGATCCCCGCCTCGAGCGACTTGCGGATGGTCTTGTCATCCACATCGGTCAGGTTGCGCACCTGAAGCAATTCGTAGCCCTGGTGCTCGAGAAAGCGCCGCAGGATGTCCTCAAAAACAAACGTGCGGAAGTTTCCGATGTGGGCAAAGTCATGGACCGTCGGCCCACAACTGTACATCCTCACCCGCTTGGGCTCGAGCGTCTCGAATGGCTCGACTTTCCCCGCAAGCGTATTGTAGAAGCGGATCACTGCGATCCTTGCGCCCTTTCGTCGAACCCGCGATTCTAGTGCCGTTCCAACTGTTTGCGCAAGATACCGAGACGTCGCGACAAATCATCTATACGTGCTGGGTTCCTTAGAAACCTACCCTAGAATAGTTGGAACGGCACTAGTGGCCGCTCCCATGAGTGTCAACCAACACCCCCGAGGGGATCGGCAGCCTCCTACTGTCGCGAGCCTCCCGCGAGGGGTTCAGGATTTGCACACAACGCTTTACACCCGACTATCCGCTGTGCTATGTTCCCGACCGTAGCTCGCACTGCAGACGCCAGTCCCGCTTCGCGGGACCGATTGTTGCGAACATTCCCCTCCAGCTTCTCTTGCCTCCGGCGTGCCGGAGGAATGAGGGGAGAAGCGCACCTTGCTCACACTCCGTAAGGTAGAACTGATCGGATTCAAATCCTTCTGCGACCGCACCGAAATTTCTTTTGAGCGCGACGGCATCACCGCCATCGTCGGCCCCAACGGCTGCGGAAAGTCCAACATCGCCGACGCCATCAACTGGGTCCTGGGCGAGCAATCGGCCAAATCGCTGCGTGGCGAGCGCATGGCCGACGTCATCTTCAACGGCACCGCCAAGCGGCCTCCCCTGGGCCTCGCCGAAGTCAGCCTGACACTCGTTGATCCGGAATTCGAAAAAGAAGCGCCCCTCGATGCGAGCGAAGTGGCCGCCCGGCCGGTGGAGGGAGCCGAAGAAATTCCCGTCGAAGCCTTTCCGAACGGCGATGGCGGAATCATGGAGAACGGCGCCGCGCGCTCAGTCGAGCCGGCCCCTCCCGCAAGACTCCAGACGGGGGGCCGGAGCGGGGAGATTGTTGTTTCCCGGCGGCTTTTCCGCTCGGGCGAAAGCGAATACCTGCTCAACGGCAAAATTTGCCGCCTCCGAGATATTCAGGAAATTTTTATGGGCACCGGGCTGGGACCGGATACGTACGCCATCATCGAACAGGGCCGCATCGGCCAGATTTTGAGTTCCAAGCCGCACGACCGCCGCGCCATCATCGAGGAGGCAGCGGGCGTCACCAAATACAAAAACAGGCGCCGGCTGGCGGAGGCCAAACTCGAATCGGCCAAGCTGAACCTCGCTCGCGTCAACGACATCCTGGTCGAAGTCGAAAAGCAACTGAACTCGCTCAAACGCCAGGCCACCAAGGCGCGGCGCTACCGCGAATTGCGCGAGCAGATGCGCGAGCAATTTCGCATCCTTATGGCCAACAAAGCCCGTGACCTCGCCGCCCAGCTTGCGCTGGTGGCACAGGCACTTCAGGAAAGACAGGCCGCCCTTTTCACCCAGGAATCCTCACTCGCCACGCTTGAGGTTGAGCAGGCAGGCCTCAACCAGCGGAACTTCGAGCTCGAATCCGAGCTGCGCAGCAACCAAAACGCCGTCAACCAGCAAGCGCTGGAACTCGATCGGGCGCAGAACCGCATCCAGTTCAGCGTTGAGCAGATTGACCGCATCGAAAATGAGGTCCGGGCGGCGGAGCTCGAGGCGATCGGGCTCACCGAGCGCCTGGCCGCCGCCCGCCGCAAGCAGGAAGAAAAGCGGCTGGCCGCGGAAACGATCGGCGCCGAGTACAACGAGAAAACAAACCAGTTTGAAAACCTTAACCGGCGCCATCAGGACCATCTGTCCAGCCAGCAAGCCGGCGAGACGGAGCTAGAGGGCCGGAATCGCAACCTGTTAGCGACCATCGAGGAGCAAGCCAGCCTCTCGACTCAAAGGACACAGCTTGACGAGCGTGGCTCGACGTCGCGGGAAGAGATGGCAAGGCTTGTGGCTCTCGGTGTTGACCTTCAAGAGGAGCGCGACGCAAGCAAGCGCCAACTGGGACAGGCAACCCGCGCAGGCGCTGAACTTCAGGAGCGTTGCTCCCGGCTTGCGGTGGAGATCGGACAGGCTCAAACCGAACTCGCCGGAGCAAAAGGGCGCAAGGAAACGACTACTGCCGAAGTCGAAGGTTTGCGAGAGCGGCTTGCTTCGGTCCGCGCCAAGCTCCATTCCATCTCCCAGATTCTCGAGCAGCGCGCCTACTCGGCCGGCGCCGTTCAAAAGCTCTTTGCCGCCAAGAACGATCCCGGCAATCGGCGCTTCCGTCCCGTCGGTGTGCTGGCTGATTTTGCCGACGTGGAAGCGGAATACGAGGCGGCGGTGGAAGAGTTTCTCCGAGAAGAACTCGAATACGTCGTGGTTGAAACCTTTGATGAAGCGCGCGAGGGCGTGGAGCTTCTGCGCGGGCCCGTGGGAGGCCATGCGACCTTCTTTGTGGACTCGCTGGGCAAGCTGGCCGCGGCCAAGCACTACTCGCACTCCCAAGTCTCTGATCAAAGCATCATCGTCCCGCTGGCCCAGCTCGTTCGCTTCCATCAGCCGCTGGGGGAGATGGCCAAGCAGTTTCTCCCGCGCCTGCTCGCCGCCTATCTGGTGGAAGAATCCGGGGATGCGGAGCGGCTGGCGCACGAACATCCAGGGCAATATTTCTTGACGGCGGATGGTGTTTGCTATTATGGCCGCCTTGTCAGCGGCGGCAAGGCCACCGAGGCCGGGCCGCTGGCCCTCAAGCGCGAGCAGTGCAGCGCCGAACGGGAACTCGGCTCGCTCGAATCCTCCCTCGCATCCCGGCTGTCCGACATGGAGCGATCGAATGCCGAGATCGCCGACATGGAAGCGGAGCTGTTGCAACGCCATGCTGAAAAGCAGGAAACGGAAAAGAGTCAGGTGGCGGCGGAGCATCTGCGGGCGCAAGCCGAAAGCGAACTTGGCCGCGCCGAAAAGGAGCTTCATGCCCACTCGGAACATGCAGCCAGGCTGGAACAAGAGATTGCCTGTCTCGAAAGCCGCCGCCGGACAACGGAAGAGGCGATGGCCGCTGCCGCAGACCGCCGCCGCCAGCTTCAGGGGGCGATCGAATCGCAGATCGAGCAAAGTCGCAGCTTGCGGCAAACTCTTGCCGAGATTTCCGACGATCGGGCCGGGTTGCGCAGCGAATTGGCGGCGCTCGAAGAGCGCAAAAGCTCGGCAGAGGCGGAGCACGACCGGTGGCAACAGGATGTTGTCGAACTAAGCCAGCAGGCAAACACGCTGGCCGCCGACCAGTCGCGCCTGCGTCAAGAGGAGTTCGAGCTTCGGGCGGCGATCGGCGGTCTTAAAGACCAGATGCACGACGCCGCCGAAGCAAAGGTTCGGTTGGAAGAGACCAAGACGCGACTCGAATCCGAATGGGAACAGCTCAAAGGGCGCACGATCCATCTGGACGACGAGATCCGGCAGGCCAGGCGCCGCCTGGACGCCTTGCGCGACGAACGCGGCCAGAAGGAGCTGGAGCGCGTGCGCCTGGAATCCGAGCGCTCCCATCTTGAGGAAACCTGCCGCAACGAGCTGGGCCTTGCCCCGGCCGACATTTTCCTCAACGAGGAACAGACCCTCAACGCCGAAGCTCTCGCCCTGGCCGACCAGACCTACCGGGAAATGAGAGAGAAGTTAGAGGGGATGGGACCGGTGAACATGATGGCGCTCGAGGAATATCAGGAGACGGACCAGCGCCACCGCTTCCTTTCCGGGCAACGCGATGACCTGGTGGCCTCGATCGCCGATACCATGCAGGCCATCGCCGAGATTGACGACGTTTCCCACAAACAATTTGTGGAAGCGTTTGAAGCCATCAACCGGTTCTTCAACGAAACCTTCCGAACGCTGTTCGGCGGGGGAAGCGGCGCGATGCGGCTGACGGACGAGATGAATCTGGCCGAGAGCGGCCTGGACATCGTCGCTCAGCCTCCCGGCAAGAAACTCCAGAATGTGCTGCTTCTCTCGGGAGGCGAGAAGGCGCTTACTGCGCTAGCTCTGCTCCTGGCGATTTTCCGTTTCCAGCCAAGCCCGTTCTGCATCCTCGACGAGGTGGATGCTCCGCTCGATGAGGCCAACGTCGGCCGTTTCACGGCCATGATTCAGGAAATGGCCCGACACAATCAGTTCATTTTGATCACGCACAACAAGAAGACGATGGAGATGGCGCCGGTGCTCTACGGCGTGACGATGCAGGAGCCGGGAGTCTCGAAGTTGGTCTCAGTGAACTTCGGGGAGGAAGCCGAAGCGACCGCGGCCTGAAAGTTTTTCCAAAGCTTTTCCACAGTTTTTGCACCTCCTCCGAATTTTGGCTTCTTTCCGTTGACAAGCAAAGGCAAAGAGCTACAATAGCGCCCGCGTTGTCCGAGTGGGTCACGTGAAGCCGGTTTTACTCGAGACGAATCTCTCTCGAGTTCCGCTTTTTTCCCGAGGGAAAGTCCGGGACTTGTACGAGCTCAACGGGCGGTTGCTGATGGTTGCGACCGACCGCATTTCCGCCTTTGACTTCGTATTGCCGACGGGGATTCCGGACAAGGGCAAGGTTCTGACTCAGCTTTCGGTGTTCTGGTTTGAGTTGCTGCGGCCGATTGTCTCAAACCATCTCATCTCGGCCCAAGTGGAAGCCTATCCCCCGGAATTGAGTGACTTCCGCCGGCAACTGGAAGGACGTTCCATGCTGGTGACGCGCGCGCAACCCTTTCCTGTCGAGTGCGTGGTGCGCGGCTATCTTTCCGGTTCAGCTTGGAAAGAGTATGTCCGCTCCGGTTCCGTTTGCGGAATCAAATTGGCGGCCGGGCTGCGCGAGTCGGAAGAACTGCCGGATCCAATCTTCACTCCGGCCACCAAGAGCGCCACCGGCCATGACGAAAACATCTCTTTCGACGATGTAGTTGGTCGCCTTGGCGGGGAAGAGGCAGAAATCCTGCGAGACCTGAGCGTGAAAATTTATCGCCGGGCGGTTGGCCACGCTGCCGAACGCGGCATCTTGATCGCTGACACGAAGTTTGAGTTTGGGCGGCTGGTAGCCGGGGAGTCTCCTCGCCAGGAACGGCGGGACAACGATATTATTTTGATTGATGAAGCCCTGACGCCCGATTCCTCCCGCTTCTGGCCGCGTGATGGCTACGCGCCGGGCCGGCCCCAGCCCTCTTTTGACAAGCAATTTGTGCGCGACTATCTGGAACAGATCGGGTGGAACAAGGAACCGCCAGCGCCTTCCTTGCCCGCCGAGATAGCCGAAGCCACCTCGACGCGGTACCGGGAGGCTTTCCGCCGTCTGACAGGCTGCGAACTAGATAGCCAGCCGGGCGCTTTCTCATAATCTCGGCGAAGGGAGTCCCCTGTGAAAGACCAGCTCGAATCGCTCATCGCCACTATGGTGGAACGAGGAATCTTATTTGACGAAGCCGTTGGTGAATTTGAGAAGAAGTTCATCACGCGCGTTTTGGAAGAGGAGAACGGCAACCAGTCGCGCGCCGCTCGCGCCCTGGGCATTCACCGGAACACTCTGAGCCGTAAGATTGAGTCCTACAAGCTCGACCATCAGCCTCGGCGCAACGGCAGGGGCCGCCACTAGCCGGGTGGCGCCCCGCGGCCGGCCCGGCCACAGGGTTGTGCCGTTTCTTGAGCCCCTACCTGCCGTCCCGCGTCCTGTCTCCCAAAACAAGAATGCCGACCCCGCTTCAGCGGAGGCGGCATGCTTTCAAGAATCCCGGAGAAAACTATGCCCGACCCTTCGGCTTGATCTGGCTTGTGCCAGCCCGCGGTTTGCGCACCGGGGGCTTGGCGGGAGGCTTCGAGGGTTTGGTCGCCACTTTCGGTATGTCTTCTTCGCTGACTTTGCCTTCCCGCAGCTTCAAAAGAAAACCCGGGGTGGTTTCATAGGCCTCGATAGTGCCCGTGAAGTGAACCACATCACCCTTCTTCAAGTTCTTGGCTTCGGGTGGGGCAATGGCGGCGAGCTGTACGTTGGCGGCTTCGGCAGCGGCTGCCTCTTCCCCCACCGCCAGCGCAATCGTCCGTGTCTCTTTGCCCACGTCCGGCATATTGCTCAGCACCAGGCCCTGGAGATCGATTTCCATGCCTTTGACGAGCAGCCACATCTTGTTAGCGGGGTCGCCGCCCGCCTTCAAGTCGCTGAAAATAGCTGGCACCGTGAGTCTCGAGCGTTCGGCATTAATTTCTTCGTAGGAAACAATCTTCCAGCCCGCCGGGGGGGACACTGAGCCGGCGGCAAGCGCCAGCACGTCCGTATAACCTTCCTCCGACCCGTGATACCGGATGAAGAGCTTCTTCGAATAATCCCGGAGCTGGCCCTCGATGGGGATCTTGAGGGAGATTGCCCGCGCCAGGTTCCAGATGGCCAGGGGGTGGTTGGGCGGCTGCCCATTCACAAAGCAAAGTGCCAAGCGGTAGTAGGCCCAAGGATCCTTCGGGGTATTCTGAATCGCCGCGTCAAATTCAACTTGGCCGGTCTTGTAGTCCTTACGTTGCAGCGCCGCCAGCCCGATGGTGGAGTGAAAGAGCGCGGTGACCGCCTTCATCTGCTCGGAAAACTGCTCATCAGTCTGGCCGGCCTGCTTCGCCTGTTTGGGCACTATCTCCAGACCCTTGCGAGCGGCCTGTTCAGCCTTGTCGAGCTTAGCGGCCAGATCCGGGTCGGCATTGGTGATGGTTGCCGGGAAATAGTAGGCTCGGGTGGCCAGGGCAACAAAATTGGTCGGGTCAAGGAGCAACCATCGGTCGGCTGTTTCCACCACCTTGGTCGGATTGTTCAGTTTCTGATAGGCCTGGAAGTAGGCCTGGAACGCGGTAGGCAGCAACTCGCTTTTGGGGTGCTTCTCGCAAAACTGGTCGAGCAACTGGACCTGCCTCTGAAGATCCTTTTCCCTTAGAGCCGCATTGAGATCGTTGTACTCTTCGTTGGTATATTTCAGTTGCGGTTGCGTCTGGCCGGTTTGCGCCCCGCCGCGGCGGGCTGTGCCGAGGAAGACCAGATTCCCCAACATCAGGCTCACCAGAATGATTCTTAGTCTCCGCTTCATAGCCGCTTCATCCTCCAACCAAACTCCTCAGGCTCTTTGGGGTTCGTGGAAGGGCCGCCACGACCGCATCGCTTGATCTAAAACCGAGCCATTATAGAAACAGCCTCCCTTCCGCGCAAGTGCGAATCTCGACCCACCGCCCCGAATCCACCCGCCGCGGCTGGCCCGGCCCTCACCCCATCATGGTAGGATGAGAAAATCAGCCACAAGGTTCGCTGAGCTGAGGTGCCGGGATGCCTAAAGATTCGCAACCCCTGAGGCAAGAAGTGGCTATCGTGACGGGCGCGACGCGCGGTATTGGCCGGGCCATTGCCGCCCAGCTTTGTCGCCTGGGCGCTCAGGTCGTCGTCTGCGGCCGGGGGGCAAGGGAGGTCGAACGCGCCGCACGCGAACTCGGCGCTTCAGGCCAGGCGCTGGGGATAACCGCCGACGTCCAGAAGCTCGACGACGTGGAAAGATTGGTGAACCAAACGATGGAAACATTCGAGCGGATAGACATCCTGGTCAACAACGCAGGCATCGGAATGTTTGGGCCGGTGGACCGTCTCGCCCCGGAGGAATGGGAACAGGTGGTGAACACCAATCTTCGAGGGGCCTTTTACACGATCCGGGCCGTTGCCCCGCATATGATGCGCCAGGGCTCGGGTCACATCATTAACATCTCCTCGCTGGCCGGCAAGAACGGCTTTGCCGGCGGCACGATCTATTGCGCCTCCAAGTTCGGCCTAATGGGACTGAGTTACTCGGCTGCCGAAGACCTCCGCGGCTACGGCATCCGGGTGAGTGTGATCTGCCCGGGGTCCGTCCACACGGAGTTTTCGCCGCATGCCGGCAAAAATCCCGAAAAGATGCTCAAGCCGGAGGACGTGGCGCACGCCGTGGCCATGCTGGTGACCCAGCGGCCGCAAAGTTTCATCAGCGAAATTGACCTGCGGCCGACCCAAAAGCCCTAGGTGCCGCGGCGACGTTCTATTTCTTTCCGAACAAGCCCTTGCACCGCCGCCGGGAGATCCCCTTCCCGCATCAGCCTTTCGAGATCCGCTGTCACCGTCCGGGCGATGAAACTCTCCCTGACAGGTGCGGGTGTTTGCGCATGTCGAATCAGGGCGAAGCGAATATCGCGCCGGAGCGACCATTTCCGATGCCTGGCAATTTCCCGAACGATGGCCGGTTTGCACACGCGGCCGGCCAGCAGGCGCAGCAGAACCGCTTCGGTCAGCCGCGGATTGTCGAGCGCCACCGGCACCACTTCCGGCCGGGCTTCCGCCAGCAGCCCGGCCAGGACGCGGAGTGGCCCGCGGCGCGCCAACGTCAGCTTCTGGCCCAGCGGCAGTTGCCCCAACCGGCCGACGATCATTTCACTGGCTTGCTGTTGGATCTCTGCCGGAACCGTGGGCAGCAAGCTCACCGTCATGAGGTCGAACAGGTAGAGGAACTTCAGCAACGCCATGGAGACCAGCCGGGGCGACCGCGGATGCCTGACCACAGCAAGCTTGACCCGGTAACTGGCAATCCACTCTTTTCTCCGCGCCACCTCTTCCACGATTTCCCCGGGCAGATCGGCTCGCTCGAGGAGCAAAAGAATTTGCGGTTCGGCAAGGTTGGCATTGTCGAGCAAGGCCCTCAGGACTTCCCTTGAGGGATCGCTCAGGAGCCGATCAAGCTCGTCGCCGACGGCTTGGGTGGCGCGTTGCAGACGTTTCTCGAGCTCCACGGCCGTTTGACCTATCCGTGTGTGCCTTTCTTCCGCCGTCCCGCATAGCGGGACCAGGCAAGGCGGGCGGCTGCCGTGGCCGGGCTGACAGTTGGGATGGCCACGCGGGCTCGCGGCGCTGCCTGAAGAAGGAACCTTCGCACGGCACGGTCAAGCAGCCGACTTCGCCCGAAGACGCCGCCCACCAGTCCCACCGGCAGAGTTGATCCGCCCAGCTTCAAGGCGCGAATCAGGTGTGTCCCGAGTTTGCCCAGGGCGACCGCGGCCTCGCGCAGGATGCGCTGCGCGCTGGGGTCGCCTCGGCCGGCCGCCTCCACGACAGCCGGAAAAAGCTTTGGCAGTTGCTCGAGCGGCGACGAGCGCACCGCCTCCTGGAGTTCAAACCAATCTTTGACGCCGAGCGCTTGCGCCGCCAGCTTGG
>DATBWB010000147.1 GCA_036514995.1 Candidatus Acidiferrales bacterium | reverse complement strand
CGTCGAGTACATCCTGGTCAGCCCGCTGGCGGCGGTCGAGTAGCAAGCCGTGCCCCCCCGATTTGCGGAATGCTCAGCGGGCCTTGCCTCGACGGGTGGGGGGCCCCCCGGCGAGGAAGAAGCAGGGGTTGGCGCAGTCTCCTAGCAGCCTGTCGGAGAGACCTTGCTTTGCTGAGAAAAGTCCCACTTGAGCTCATTCTCGCAATGAAAAGGCAAGGCCGCGCCCCACCTATGGGCGGAAATTGGCTTGGATTTGGGGCAGTTCTTTTCACTCCGACAAACTGCTAACGAGGCTGCGCCTCAGACCGACGAGATGTAGGGTGCGAATAGCAAAGCTCCAGTTGTGGGAAGAAACAGGAAACGGTATAACCGTGCCTGTCATACACCGCCCGAAGCGGTGAGTTGGCCACAAGGGCACCCCACAACCGGAGCCAGCCATGAGTGTAGCACGGACCGTCGCCGAAATCTTGGGTGAGCACGTGACCTTGGAAGTGGAAAGCATCGACCGCATGTACCTGAACGTGTACGTTCCGAAGCTGCAATATGAGGCGGGGGTGGCAGCCTTCTTTCGCTTTCATCGCGGGCACAGGTTCGCGTCTTCGGTCTTGATGGCGCCGATGACGCGGGCCTTCATCGCCGAGATTGAAGCGTACGTACACCAGCATGACATTCCCCTTCTGACTTTCACCAAGGGGCAGCGCAAGGACGATGTGGCGGCTGAATACCTGAAGCACTTCACGGGTGCGGAAGGCCTCCTGTTTGTCGGCAAGGCCCAGGAGAACGTGCCCGTCTTTCGGACGGAGAAGCGCCACAATCCCCAGACGGGCCGCCCCTACGCCTGGATTGTGCGCTCCAGCGCGCCGGTTAATCACTACTACTGCTACGGGGTGGATCGCGACTTCGGCCCGTTCTTCCTCAAGTTCTGCTCGTACTTCCCCTACACCGCCAAGCTGTGTTTCAACGGTCACGAGTACGCCAAGCGCCAACTGGCCCAAGCCGGGATTGCCTTTGACGCTCTCGACAACGGCTTTCTGAGCTGTGCCGAGCCGGCTCGCTTGCAGGCCCTCTGTGACGGGCTCTCGCACGAGAAGATCGACGCCTTCGCGCGCAAGTGGCTGGCCCGCCTGCCGCAGCCCTTCACGCCGGAAGATCGGGCCGCTGGCTATGGTTACCAACTTTCGATCCTGCAAGCCGAGTTCTCACTGACGCAGGTGCTGGACCGGCCCGTGACCGGCCGCATCTTTTTCGAGCAGGTCATCCGCGAGAACCTCGATTTGGGCCGACCCGACCAGGTCAAACTGATCTTTGGTCGCCGGATCAGTACCCGCACGCCAGGCCGCTTCCAGACCCGGGTGATCACCGAGGGGGTCACGCCCTCGCTCTACGTGAACTACCGCCAATCCCGGATCAAGCAATACCACAAGGAAGGCCGCGCCTTGCGCACGGAAACCACCGTCAATAACCCTAACGACTTCGGCTTGCCCAAACGGCTGTCTGGCCTGCCCGCGCTGCGGGCGGTCGGCTTTGCCACCAACCGGCGTCTCCTCGACGTCCAACGGATCAGCCACGATTGTGCCCTGGGCGAAGCTGCCTTTCAGCAAGTCAACCAACCGGTGGTCGTCGGGGCGCAGCGGGCCTCGGCCTTACGCTTTGCTGATCCGCGCGTCCAGGCCCTGTTGAGCGTGCTGGTGCTGTTCCGTCTGCTGCCCGCCGGGTTCTCCAACGCTGAGCTGCGCGCCCACCTGGCGCCCCTGCTGGGCCTTTCCCCCAGCGATCTCACCCCGGGCGGCCTGACCTATCACCTGCGCCGGCTGCGCTTGCACGGCCTGATTGAGCGCTTGCCGCATCGCCATCGCTATCGCGTGACCGCTCAGGGCTTGCGCATCGCTCTGTTCTTCACCCGGACCTATACCCGCGTCTTGCGTCCGGGGCTCTCACACGTCCAGCCCGACTTCGTGCCGGACGACTCGTCGCTCGGGAAGCGTTTTCACCAACTGGAAACGGCTATCGACCAGTGGATCGGACACGCGGCGCTGGCCGCCTGAAAACTTGACGCATTCACTATGACTCTCGGGCTTCAAGCCCTCTAGGAGAGCGCAGACATCCGGCTTCTTGGAGAAACCGGATGTCTCAATTCTCAAGGGGGATTACCCGCCGCCGCTCGAGCGTGCTCCAACCTGAGTTGATTAAAGTCAAGGACGTTATCGCGCCACCAGTTCTCAGGCAGCGCGAGTTGGTCGTGTTCGAGATGGACAAACCATATTGTCTGCCCGGCGGCCGCCGGATCCGCCGGCGGCGTTTGGGATGTTATCTGCAACCCCTCACGGGTGGTGATGAGGTAGTTCGTGCTTAGGGGGTTCACACTCCCCGGCCCGGCCAGATACCAAGAGAGCGACCAAAACATTGATCTGATCGGGACGTAAATTGTCTCTTCCGTCCCAGCTGTTTTTTGCAGGAAGCGCACCGCGCTCCTGATATCCCACGGCTCGTATAGGGTCTGTTCCTGGCGGCTGAGCGCCCAGAGCAGCATGGCGCTGAAGGCCACGGGCACGCTATATCTCGCCAGCCTCCCCATTGCCGTCCTCTCGGCTGAGCTTTTGCGCAATTCGAGCAGCGCGCTGGCTGAGGTCCAACCTTTTTTATATTTTCTTT
>DATBWB010000146.1 GCA_036514995.1 Candidatus Acidiferrales bacterium | reverse complement strand
GGGACGGGGCGCGTGTGGGAATGATGGTTTGTTTCGACTGGATCTTTCCGGAGGTGGCGCGGAGCCTGGCGCTGGCCGGCGCCGACCTCATTGCCCATCCGTCCGATTTGGTCTTGCCCTATTGTTTTGACGCCATGCGCACGCGCTCGCTTGAGAACCACATCTTCATTGCCACCTGCGACCGCACCGGCCGGGAATCTCGCGGCGGATTTTCCTTGACCTTTCGCGGGATGAGTCAAATCACCGGGACGCGAGGCGAAATCCTGGTCCGGCTTTCTTCCCGAGAAGAAAAATTGGCGGTGGTGAAGATTGATCCCGGCGAAGCCCGCAGCAAGCGCCTCACACCCATGAACGATCTGCTCCGCGACCGGAACCCGAAAGGGTATCGCCTCGCTTAGGCCCGCCGCGAACCGCCCGGCTTATCAATCGCGGCCGGCGGAGCTACTCCCTTGCCGGGACAAGCTGGCGGCTCCGGCGCAGACCACGGGCCAGAATGTTTTTCGCCTCTCTCGCGCGCTCCAATCCAACTGCGGAAGCGGATGCAAAACTCGATACCGTCGCGACGCTGTCCGTGTTGGCGAACAGGATGCGGCCAAAAGGCGCGGCTGCCTTCGGCTGAATCTGCGTGTGCACCCTGGGCGCTGAAACAAAAAGGGGATGGCCGCGGCGATAGATGCGCACTTCTTCCATGTCACGCGTGATCCCGGGAAAAATCTCCTCGAACTCGTCCACTACTTTGTCGGCAATCGCGAGCGTGCCGGCGTCGTCCAGGATTACGCCCCGTTGTTTCTCCGCCAAGGGAACATAGACGGTAAAGGCGGTGCGGCGGTTGGGATCGCCTTTGCCGCGATAGATGACCCAATCGGCGACGATGAAATCACAGAATGTTTTTCCCGGCACCCAGGTGTCGTAGGCGGCCTGGTAGGGTGTCTTGCGCAAGCACAGATTGATCACCAGGTAGGGGGCGTAGCGAATCTCCGCCATCGCCTTCTTTTGCGCTTCCGGGAGATCGATGACAATGTGCCTGGCAAAAAATTTCGGCAACGCGACGATCACCACTTTGCCAGCTACCGTCATCGGCGAGCGATTGTTTTCGAGGTAAGAGACCTCGACGTGAGTTCGCCTCGGTTCGATGCGATAGACGGTGGCGTTGCGCTGGATGCGGCCTTTCCCGGCCAGCTCGACGCGGGCTTCGGCAATTTCTGTGGCTGCTCCCAGGCCGCCGGGAAAGCTGTAGCGATCTTCTTCAAACGCCGGTTGCGTTGCCTCCACGCCCACGTAGGCGGAGGTATTTTCGGCATCGCCGCCCCAGTTGGAGGGGCCAAAGGCATCCCAGAATTGTTTGACCTCGGGTGCGTAGGGCTTGAGCAGCTCGGCAAAGCTGAAGGCATCAAGCTTGGCCTTGTTCCGTCGCAAATCAATCTTCCGCATCTCGTTCAGAAACAATCGGAAGCTTTGCTGCACCGATGGCGGATAGGGCAGGCGCTCCAGGCCTGCCCCCCAGAAATCGAGGACTACTTTTCCGTTGATGATGGCGGCATCATGATCGGCAATCGGCGCCAGCGGAAGCTCCAGTTCCGAGGAGTACTTCCCCGCTAAGCCCGCAGGTTTTTCCGTGAAGGCGGCTCCGGTCGAAAAGGAAACGCCTTCCCGGGCTTCCCGGGTGCAGTTGCCGCCGGTGCGAGGTTCCTTTTCCAGCAAAAGGAAATTCACGTCACGCAGGGCATAGGCCGCAGCAAGCCCGCTCGGGCCCCCGCCTACGATGACGACCTCATAGGCGCGCGCCACCTTGGCCGGCAGGGGCGCGCGTTCATCTCGCACCTGGTGGCAAATATCGCTCCGTTCACTGGCGAGTTTGGGCCGCTGCTTTGTCTCTGCCCAGGATTCGAACGGACATACAGAAAAAGTCGTGCTGCCCACGATGACTGTCTTGATAAAAGAGCGCCGGGTGATTTCTGTCATCATCCTCCTCCGTCACATTCCCGCGCAGGCGACCCGCTCATCCGCCTCAGGGGCATACCCGGGCTGCCAGCCCCGACCGGTCGGGGCAAGCCTCTGAGCTCGAGAGGATCCGGCCGGACAGCGCCGGCCTGCGCCAGAGGACCTTTACGTCTCCTTCTGCATCAGGCGATATCCAAGCAAAATGGCCACGGCGGACATCAGAAAGATGATCGTGGAAATGGCGTTCACTTCCGGTGTGATGCCTTGGCGCAGCATGGACCAGACCGCCAGCGGCAAGGTGTTCTCGCGGCCGATGAGAAAGAAGGTAACGGCGATCTCGTCCATGGAAAGAGTAAACACCAGCAAAGCGGCGCCCAGCACCGCCGTGCGTATGTTGGGAAATGTGACATGCCAGAAGGTGCGCCAGGGCGGCGCACCCAGGTCCATGGCTGCCTCTTCCTGTGAGCGATCCATCCGCTTCAAGCGAGCGTAAACCTGAGTCACCACAACCGAGATGAGCGCCGTGCCATGGCCCAGGATGACCGTGGTCAGGGAAAGTCGAATCCCGCCAGCGACAAAAAAATTCAAAAGCGAAACCCCGGTGATGATACCCGGGAGAATCAGCGGCAGCAGAACCACTCGCTCAAACAGCTCTTTTCCGGGGAATTTCAGCCGGTCCACCGCCAGGGCGGCTGGTATGCCGATGACAACGGCGATGACCACCGCGCAACCGGCAACCAGGAAGCTGTGCAGCAGCGATTCGATCAACGGCCGGTCCTGGAACAGCAGCCGGTACCAGTCCAGGGTAAGCCCCCGTAAGGGAAGGCTGGTGGAAAAGCGGTTGAACGAAAAGACCACGATGACCGCGATGGGAAGATAGAGGAAGGCAAAGACCGCCGCAGCGCCGGCCGTGATGCCTGCGGCCCAAACCTTCCGACCTACTCTTCCCCGGGTCATTCGTCCCTCAGGGCGCAAGGCGGGAAGCCCTCGACTATACGTATTTCGTCCGGGCTTCCAGCCGGTTGGCGAGCGTGATGATCGCCAGCACCAGCAGCAACATCACCAGCGAAATGGCGGCGCCGAGCGGCCAGTTGTAAGCCGCGCCGAACAAACTCACCACGATATTGGAAATCATGATTCCCGTCGGTCCACCCACCAGCAACGGCGAAAGGAAATCTCCCAGGCTCAGAACGAAGGCAAACGTGCAGCCAGCCACCACCCCGGGCATGGACAGCGGCAGGACGAGACGGGTGAACGTTCGCCACGGCCCGGCGCCGAGGTCTTCAGCCGCTTCGAGCAACGCCGGCGGGATTTGTTCCAGCATCGCATAGACGGGCATGAGGACAAACGGCGTATAGATGTGCGTCAGGGTGATGATCACGGCGACCGGGCTGTAGAGAAACATCGCGATGGGCTGGTCGGTCACCCCGATTCCCACCAGGAAGGCATTCAGCACGCCGCCGGTGCCCAGGATGGTCTTCCAGGCGTAAGCTCGCACCAGGTAGCTGATCCAGAGCGGAATAATGGCCAGCATGTACCACAGTTTCTTGTGCCGCTTCACCTGGAAGGCAAGCCAGTAAGCCACCGGAAAGGCAAGGAGCAAAGAGAGCAGCGTAACGGCAGCGGCAATCGCCGCCGAACGGCCGAGCGTCCGCAGATAGACGGCATTGCGAAACAGATGCAGGTAGTTCTGGAGATTCCAATCCGGCGCGATCGTCTGGGCCGGCGTGAGCTTCCAGAAGCTGCAGGCAAACAACAAGCCGTAGGGAAGGATCAAGAAGAGCAAAACCCATGCGAGCGGCGGAAGAAGGAGAGTGGCATAGGGGCGC
>DATBWB010000145.1 GCA_036514995.1 Candidatus Acidiferrales bacterium | reverse complement strand
GAGCGCGAGACCATGGTGCCGCTGGATCTGGCGCTGATGGTGGATTCGAGCTTGAGCACCTACAAGGAACTGAAGTTTGAGCGCGAGTCGGCAGCGCGCTTTGCGGCTGATGTGATCCGCGGTCGAGACCGAATGGCGCTTTACCAATTTGCCGATGACGTGACCGAGCTTTCCGGTTTCACCGGTCAGATCGCCGTGCTTCAAGATGCCTCTCTGCGGATTGCGCCCGAAGCCGGAACGGCGCTCTACGATGCCATTCTTCTTGGTTCGCAGGCGCTCGCGCGGCAACCTCCCGAACGGCGGCGAGTGATCGTCCTGGTGACGGACGCGGGGGAAACGACAAGCACCGGCACGTTTGATCAGGCGCGTATGGAAGTCGCCAAGGCCGGCGCGATGCTCTACACCATCCTGATCCGTCCGGTCAAGAATGAAAGCGGGCGAAACACCGCCGGAGAGCACGCCCTCATCACCATGGAGGAATACGCCGGCGGCCGAATGTTTTTTCCCGAGAGCTATGAGGATCTCGACCGGATCTTTTCCGAAATCAGCCGCGACCTCCACACCCAATACCGGCTGGCCTACTATCCGCCGAAAAAAAGCAGCCCTTCTCTGCGGCAAATCGAGGTGCGGGTGCCGGGAGACTATCTGCTAACATACCGGCGCCGCTATTTTAGTGGCTATGGTTCACCGTAAACGGTTCACGGTGAACGGAGAAACTCCGTGAGTCACTACCTCGACGTTGCTGTTGAAGTCGCCCGCCAGGCGGGGAAGCTCTTGCTCGCTCACTTCGACCGCGGCGTCCAGGCCTCCTACAAGGGAGGAGCGGACCTGATCACCGAGGCCGATCGCCGGTCGGAAGAACTGATTGTCGAGCGCCTGCGCAGTTATTTTCCCAAGCATTCAGTGGTGGCCGAGGAGGGCGGGGGACGTCCCGCCGAATCCCCGTTTTGCTGGTACGTTGACCCGCTCGACGGCACTACCAATTTCGTTCACCGCTATCCCTGCTTTGCCGTCTCCATTGCCTTGATGCAAGAAAAGGACTTGCTGGCCGGCGTTGTCTATGATCCGGTGCGCGAAGAGCTTTTCCGGGCCGAGCGCGGCGGCGGGGCCTTCCTGAACCACCGGCCGATTCGCGTTTCCCTCACCGAGCGACTGGCCGAAAGCCTCCTTGGCACCGGCTTTACGACCCAGAAGCGTCATCCCAACCCGAACATCGGCTACTATCAGAAGTTCACGCTATGCTCTCACGGGGTTCGACGGGATGGCTCAGCCGCGCTCGATCTTTGCTACGTTGCTTGCGGACGGTTTGATGGCTTCTGGGAATTGAACCTGAAGGCGTGGGATACCGCCGCCGGCACGCTCATCGTCCGCGAGGCCGGAGGGGTGGTGACCGACTTCAGCGGCCGGCCGTATCAACCGGGCGATCCGGAAATCGCCGCCAGCAACGCGCGCATCCATACCCAGTTCCAGGCCGTGTTTGCCGAAGTGGCCGCCCTCGCTGGCTCTTCGACGGGCGGCTGAAGCAAAAACAGGAACTTATAGAACAACTGTTTTGCCAATCCCGCCATAATCCGTCCCGATGCCAGAGCACCCTCAGTCGCCCGCAAACCTTGCAGGCGCCATCCGTCGTGTAGCCGAGCAGGCGCAGAGCGAAGACGACCTCAAGATCGGGGTCGAAAAACTCCTCGACCCATTCATCCCGAAGGTGCCCGGCGCGTTCGCCGTTGCCCCGACGTGCTGCGTGACTTCCTGAAAGCCAGCAGTCTCTTTTTTTACTCGTGTGTCAATATATTATACGAGACTCAGTAAGGCCGTCGGCGTTTACGAATTTAGTCACGTCGAACGTGTTTGCAGTTCCGGGCCTGCGGGCACTGTACTTCGCTCTGGCAGGCATCATGCAGTTATTCCGTTACCTGCACTATGGGCTTTCGGCCATTCTCGTGTTCGTGGGAATCAAGATACTGATGGTGGACATTTACAAGATTCCCGTGACTCTCTCGCTGGGGGTGACTGCGCTCATCCTGGCAGTTTCGGTCGCGGCCTCGGTGATGCGGCCCGCCAAAGCGAAAGCGTTGTCAGGTGGCGGCTAAGACTAATTCGATTTGGTCGGCTCGACAAGCGGTCGGGATGGAGTACGCCGGCATCTTAGGTTCTATCCTTCCCCTGCATCAAGGCCAGCTTGGCGAGGCGCCGATAATAGTTGACAAAATAGTATGGTTTTGGCAGACTGGCGTTGATAGGAGATACCCCCGATGAGAATCACCGCCAAAGAAGAGTACGGCCTCCGCTGCATCTTGCAATTGGCTTCCGCGCCCCCCGGGGAGCCTCTCAGCGCTGCCGAAATTGCGCGTCGGGAGGGGCTCTCTTGTCCCTACGTTGAAAAGCTGCTCTGGACCCTGAAGAAGGCTGGTTTCACCAAGAGCCACCGAGGGGTCAAAGGCGGCTACGTTCTGGCGAGACCCCCCGAGCAAATCAGTCTCGGCGACGTGGAAAGGGCGCTCGGTGGCCTCTGGACGACGGAGGACATCTGCGATCGCTATACGGGCCAACGTAGGACTTGTATCCACGACAAGGACTGCCGCCTGCGTCCGGTCTGGAGGGGCATCACGGAATACGTTGTGGGGGTGATGGACGGCATTCCAATCTCCCAGATCCTGGGCAAGGAAACACTGGTCGAACTGTCGTTGGGAAAAACATTTCGCTCGCCTGCTCAGGTTTAGGGCGCACGCATTATTTTTTTCGCGCCCGAAACATGAAAGATTTTTCAGGTATGAGGCAACGGACGTCGGTTCCGCAACCGCGTTGAACTTGGAAAGGATGCAGCCATGGGCACTGACACGAGGGCCTTAGAAGCCCTTGCCAACCGCGAATACAAGTACGGGTTTGTCACGGAAATCGAGGCCGATTCGGCACCTCGCGGCCTGAACGAGGACATCATCCGCCTGATCTCGGCCAAGAAGAATGAGCCCGAGTGGATGCTCGAATGGCGGCTGAAGTCCTATCGGCACTGGGCGAAACTCGAAAAAGCGGCCGCAGAGCCCAAGTGGGCGAACATTCACTATGGCCCGATCGACTACCAAGACATCATCTACTACTCGGCGCCGAAACCGAAAGCCACGCTGAACAGCCTCGATGAGATGGACCCAGCGGTGCTGGCCACGTTCGAAAAGCTGGGTATCCCCCTGGCGGAACAACAGCGCCTGGCCGGCGTTGCGGTCGATGCGGTCTTCGACAGCGTGTCGGTGGCAACCACATTCAAGGAGAAGCTCGCTGAACTGGGGATCATCTTTTGCTCCTTTTCTGAGGCGGTGCAGGAGCACCCCGAGCTGGTCCAGAAGTATCTCGGGTCGGTCGTACCTTACACCGATAACTTTTTTGCGACGTTGAACTCTGCCGTCTTCAGCGACGGCTCGTTTGTCTATGTGCCTAAGGGTGTGCGTTGCCCCATGGAGCTGTCGACGTACTTCCGCATCAATGCCAAGGATACCGGCCAGTTCGAGCGCACTCTGATTATCGCGGATGAAGGCAGCTACGTGAGCTACCTGGAAGGGTGCACTGCCCCGATGCGGGATGAGAACCAACTGCATGCCGCTGTCGTTGAGCTGATTGCCCACGACAACGCCACCATCAAATACTCGACCATCCAGAACTGGTACCCAGGCGACAAAGACGGCAAGGGCGGCATTTACAACTTCGTGACCAAGCGCGGAAAGGCGCTGGGAAAGAACTCCAAGATCTCCTGGACGCAGGTTGAAACCGGTGCCGCAATCACTTGGAAGTACCCCGGCGTCATCCTGCAAGGGGACAACTCTATCGGCGAATTTTACTCGGTGGCTCTCACCAATAACTACCAGCAGGCCGACACCGGCACCAAGATGATCCACATCGGTAAGAACACGCGGAGCACGATCATCGCTAAGGGCATTTCAGCCGGCCATGGCCAGAACACCTACCGCGGGCTGGTTAAGATCCTCCAGGGCGCCACGCGAGCTCGCAACTACACGCAGTGCGATTCGCTGCTCATCGGTGAAAAATGTGGAGCCCACACCTTCCCCTACATCGAGGTGAAGAACTCGACGGCGCGCATGGAGCACGAAGCGTCCACATCGAAGATCGGCGACGACCAGATCTTCTACCTGCAGCAGCGCGGCCTGTCCAAGGAAGATGCGGTTTCGATGATCATTAACGGCTTCTGCAAGCAGGTCTTCCGAAACCTGCCTATGGAGTTCGCCGTCGAGGCGCAGAAACTGCTGAGTGTGAGCCTGGAAGGGAGTGTTGGATAACGCCATGCTGCAGATTAAGAACCTGCACGTCAAAGTTGAGAACCACGAAATCCTCAAGGGGGTCAACCTGAAGGTGAATGCCGGGGAGGTGCACTCCATCATGGGGCCGAACGGCTCGGGCAAGAGCACTCTCGCGCTGGTGCTCGCCCGCCGCGAGACCTTCCAGGTCACCCAAGGCGAGGTGCTGTTCAACGGCAAGGACTTGCTGGCCATGAAGCCGGAAGAGGCAGCGTGCGAAGGCCTTTTCATGGCCTTCCAATACCCTATTGAGATCTCCGGCATCAGCAACGCCTACTTCCTGCGCGCCGCGTTGAATGCCATCCGAAAATACCGCGGTCAGGAAGAGATGGACGCGATGGACTTTCTGCCGTTCTATAAGGAAAAAATGAAACTGCTCGATGTGGACGAGCGTTTCATGAACCGCTCTGTGAACGAAGGCTCCTCCGGCGGCGAGAAGAAGCGCAATGAGATTCTGCAGATGGCGTTGCTGGAGCCCAAGCTCGCCATTCTGGACGAGACCGATTCGGGGCTCGATATCGACGCGCTGAAGATCGTGGCCAACGGCGTGAACGCCATGCGCAGCCCTGACCGGGCCACCATCGTGGTTACACACTACCAGCGCCTCCTGAACTACATCGTTCCGGATTTCGTGCACGTTCTCGTCGATGGGCGGATCGCCAAGTCGGGCGGCAAGGAGCTGGCGCTGGCGCTCGAGGAAAAAGGCTACGCCTGGGTCGAGGCCGAAGACCACACTGCCCCGGTTGCGGTTTAACGGAGAGCAAGCAACGTGATCACGACCACGCAACAGCTCCAGAGCTACCTCCAAGCCTTCGACCAGTCGCAGAAGCAGGCGCCGGCCCATAACCAGGAGGCTTGGCTGCGGGGTGTGCGCGAGGACGCTTTTACCCGCTTCTGCCAGTTGGGCTTCCCGACGGTCCATGAGGAGGACTGGCGCTTCACCAACGTTGCCCCCATTGCCGAGAGCACATTCCAGCTCTCTGAGCGCGGATTGGACGGAGTCACCGATCACGACGTTGCTCCCTACAGGTTGGCGGGTCTGGCCTCTCAGCTAGTGTTTGTGAACGGGCGGTACGCGCCGGGGCTCTCGCGCCTGACGCTGGGACACAAAGGGCTGAAGGTTGCCAGCCTCGCCGAAGCGATCCTGAAGGAGCGGGAAAAGGTCGAACCGCATTTCGCCCGCTACGCCGATTACCGCCAGGAGGCCTTTACGGCGCTGAACACGGCGTTCTTCGAGGACGGCGCGTTCGTGTTCATCCCGCGGGGCATGGTGCTCGAAGAGCCTATCTATCTTCTGTATCTCAATGTCAGCAGCGAGACACCACTGATGGCGCACCCGCGCAACCTGATCGTGGCCGAAGAGGACAGCCAAGCCACGGTCCTCGAGGACTATGTCTCGCTGAGACCGGGCGTGTCGTTCTCCAGCGTCGTGACCGAGATGGTCGCGGGCGAGCACACGGTGCTTCACCACTACAGAATCGAACGCGAGGATACGCAAGTGTTTCACGTCTCCACGCTGCGCACCCAGCAAGGACGCAGCGCGAGTGTCAGTTCGCACTCGGTGCTGCTGGGCGGCGCTCTGGTGCGCAACAACGTGCACCCGGTGCTGGCCGGCGAGGGCGGCGAATGCCTGATCAACGGCCTGTTCATCGGGAACGGCCGACAGCACATGGACAACTACATGAAGGTGGAGCACGCGAGCGCGCACTGCGCCAGCCGCCAGTTCTACAACGGCATCCTGGACGGAGAGTCACGCGGCGTCTTCCACGGGCGGATCATCGTGCACAAAGACGCGCAGAAAACCGATGCCAAGCAAACCAACCGCAACCTGCTCCTGTCCGATGGGGCGCAGATGGACACGAAGCCGCAGCTTGAAATCCATGCCGACGACGTGAAGTGCACTCACGGCGCCACGATCGGCCAGATCGATGAGGAAGCGTTTTTCTACTTGCGCTCGCGCGGCCTGGATGAGGCTTCGGCCCGAGGCCTGCTGCTGTTCGCCTTTGCTAGTGAGTGCCTGGAGCGCATGAAGCCGGGTTCGATCCGCAGCTACCTGGAAAGGATCATCACGCAGTCTTTGCCCCAGGCAATGTATCCGGAGGCGGTCCGATGAGCACCGCTATCAACCGCGTTGCCCCTGTGGTCGCTGGCTTCGATGTCGGCAGGGTCAGGGAAGATTTTCCCGCGCTGAAACAACTCGTGCACGACAAACCCCTCGTATACCTGGACAACGCGGCCACGACGCAGAAACCGCAGTTGGTCATCGACGCCATCACTCGCTTTTACCAGGAGGACTGTTCGAACATCCACCGCGGCGTGCACCTGCTCTCCGAGCGCGCAACCAAGGCATACGAGGATGTGCGGCTCGCTGTCCAGCAGTTTATCAATGCTGCCGACCCCGCCGAAGTGATCTTCGTCCGCGGAACCACCGAAGCCATCAACCTAGTGGCACACAGCTACGGCAGGACGCACCTGCAGGCGGGCGACGCAGTCTTGATCTCAGCGATGGAGCACCACTCCAACATTGTGCCCTGGCAGATCTTGTGCGAGGAGAGGGGCGCGCGGCTTCGCGTCGTCCCGATGAACGGTCGCGGCGAGCTCTTGCTGGATGAGTATGAAAAGCTGCTGACACCGCTGACGAAGCTGGTGGCTGTGGCGCACGTGTCCAATGCCCTGGGCACTGTCAATCCGGTACGGCAGATCATCGCAATGGCGCACGAGCACGGCATCCCGGTTCTGGTGGATGGCGCTCAAGCAGTTCCTCACCTCCAAGTGGACGTGCAAGAGCTGGACTGTGATTTCTATGCCTTCTCCGGGCACAAGATGTACGGACCGACGGGAGTCGGCGTGTTGTACGGTAAGAAGCGGCTGCTGGAAGCCATGCCTCCTTATCAGGGCGGGGGCGACATGATCAGCTCCGTCACCTTCGAGAAGACGACCTACAATCGTCTTCCCTTCAAGTTCGAGGCGGGCACACCGAACATCGCCGGGGTCATCGGCCTGGGCGCAGCCGTCGAGTACCTAAGACGCATCGCGCTGGAACGCGTGGCGGTGCACGAGCACTACCTGCTGGCCTATGCCACGGAACGGATTTCATCGTTGCCAGGTATTCGCCTTATCGGCACGGCGCAGGAAAAGGCGGCAGTGCTTTCCTTCGTGCTCGAAGGGGTGCACCCCCACGACATCGGCACCGTCCTGGACCAGGAGGGGATCGCTGTCCGTACCGGGCACCACTGCGCGCAGCCAGTGATGCAGTTTTTTGGCGTACCAGCGACCGCACGCGCTTCGTTTGCGCTGTACAACACCGAGGAGGAGGTGGATGCCTTGATGAGAGGGATCTGTAAGGTTCAGGAGATCTTCGCCTGATGGCAGAACTGCGAGACGTTCGGGACCTTTATCAGGATATGATCCTGGAGCATTGCAAGAAGCCACGCAACTTTCGGTCCTTGCCTCAGGCAAACCGGAAGGCGGAGGGCTACAACCCACTCTGCGGCGACCACTTCACGGTGTACCTGCAACTCGAGAATGACGCGGTCAAGGATATCAGCTTTGAAGGTTCGGGCTGCGCCATCTCCAAAGCTTCGGCCTCGATGATGACCGCCAGCCTCAAGGGTAAGACCAAGAGCCAGGCACAGGAGCTGTTCGCGCGGTTTCACCGGCTCGTTACTAGCCAGGCGACCGAGCCACACGATGGAGCCGATGTCGGCAAGTTGGTTGTCTTTTCGGGTGTTTCCGAGTTCCCGGTGCGGGTGAAGTGCGCCACCCTAGCCTGGCATACGATGCTAGCTGCCCTCGAGGAGAAAACGGAGACTGTTTCGACCGAGTAGGCGCCCCCATCGAGTTGAGATGCGAGGCGCTTGCTAAGTGAGCAACGAACTAGCGTTTCAGCAAGCCTTACAAATGAAAGGAGAGCTTGAATGATCACACTGACACAAAACGCCGCTCAGGTCGTGCGAAGCATGATCGACAGGGAGAAGTTCTCGGTGGACACGGCGTTGCGGCTGGGGGTCAAGAACGACGGCTGCGCGGAGAGCGGCACTCAATATCGCTATGTGGTGGAACTCGATTCGGATGCTGTTCGTCCCGACGATCACCTCTTCGAGAGCGAAGGAATTCGGGTCCGAGTCAACCGCGAGAGCCTGGCTCATCTGGATGGGCTCCAGCTAGGGGTCCGGCAAGGGCCCAAAGGAGTCGAATTCATGTTCCTGAATCCTCTCGCGAAACATAGCTGTGGGTGCGGGCACACGTTCTCGGAAGAAA
>DATBWB010000144.1 GCA_036514995.1 Candidatus Acidiferrales bacterium | reverse complement strand
ATGAAATTCCGCGAGGAAGTGAAGGCGCGGGGGTGGACCGACGTTATCGTGACCAAAGTGGGTTGCACCGGCCAGCATCCCGTCGGCCCCACCGTCATCATCCATCCCGACGGCATCTGGTATAAGACCGTCCAGCCTTCCGACGTGGCCGAAATCCTCGACCAACACATCCAAGGCGACACACCGGTCGCGCGGCTGATTAACCCGGAAATGGCAGTAAAGGGCGCGCCATAGCGCCGGGACCTAGCTCGGGAGGAGCCGGAGATTTGTTGCTGGCTCTGCGCTTCTCTGTGCAACCTCCGTGTCCTCTGTGGTACATCTTGGGCTCTATTTCTCACCACAGGGATCACAGAGCACACAGAGCGGCACAGAGGGACAGGATGCGTTAGTGGGACACGGCAGCGCCAAAGACCCGCTGAAAGATCGCATCCACATACTTCAACTGGCGCTTGAAATCAAAGGCAGCTTCGATCTCTGCCGGCGAGAGGAATCGGGTGATGCGGGAATCGGCGGAGACCCGCTCGCGAAAGTCGCCGCCATGCCGCCAGACTTCCATGGCGTGTTCCTGGACCCAGGCGTAGGCTTCCTGGCGCGGCGCGCCTTTGGCCGTCAAATCCAAGAGCAACTGCCCGGAAAAAACCAGCCCGCGAGTCAACTCCAGGTTCTGACGCATCCGCTCGGGATAAACAATCAAGGTCTCAACGATCTCCGTGGTCCTGGCCAGCATGTAGTCGAGCAGGGCGCAAGAATCAGGCAGGATGATGCGCTCGACCGAGCTGTGGGAGATGTCGCGCTCGTGCCAGAGCGCAACGTTTTCGAGCGCCGCCCCGGCGTTCGCTCGCACCACCCGCGCCAGGCCGCAGATTTGCTCCGAGGTCACCGGGTTGCGCTTGTGCGGCATGGCTGAGCTGCCCCGCTGCTCGCCCTCGGCAAAATACTCTTCCACCTCGCGAACCTCGGTGCGTTGCAGGTGACGGATCTCGAGAGCAATCTTCTCAAGCGAACTTGCCGCCAGAGCCAGCGTCGAGAGGAACTGAGCGTGCCGGTCGCGCTGCAAAACCTGCGAAGAAATCGCTGCCGGCGTCAGACCCAATTTATGGCAGATGCGCTGCTCGAGCTCCGGCGGCAGGTGGCCGAAGGTGCCGACCGCCCCGGAGATTTTTCCCACCCGCATCTGCTCGGCAGCCTGCTCGAGCCGCCGGCGGTTGCGCAGCGATTCGGCATACCAGTTGGCGAGCTTCAGGCCAAAGGTGATGGGTTCGGCATGGACGCCGTGCGTTCGGCCGACCATCACCGTGTCCTTGAATTCGTAGGCGCGCCGGCGGAGGACGTCACTCAGCTTGCCAAGACCGGCGAGGAGAAGTTCACAAGCTTCCGCCACCTGGAGCGCCTGAGCCGTGTCCAGGATGTCGTTCGAGGTCAGCCCGTAATGGAGCCAGCGCGCTTCCGGACCGACGGTCTCGCTCACGGCCATCGTGAACGCGACGACGTCGTGTTTGACGCGCGCTTCGAGTTCAGCAACTCTTTTCGGATCAACCCGCGCCCCGGTGGCGATGGCGCGGGCAGCTTCTGCGGGAATGATGCCGGCTTCGGCCTGAGCTTCAGCGGTGGCGATTTCCACCTTGAGCCACGCCGCCAGCTTGTTTTCCTCGCTCCAGATGCGGCCCATCTCCGGCCGCGTATAGCGTGCAATCACGTCGTTATCATAGCCGAATGTTCCGATGGCGGAAAGGCCGCGAATCGTGCTCCAGGAGCGGGAAGAATGCAGCTCGGAGGCGGGCCGGCTACAACTGGATCGTGGCTAGGGGGGTGCGTCGTGGGGCGACAGACAGTTCTCCAGCAAAGGCCTGACCACGGCGTTCGAGCGCTTCGAGCGCCGTCATGCGGGCAATCTCCGGGTGGTTGTTGTTCTCCGATAGATGGGCCAGAACGAGATGGCGGCCGAAGCCGTCGAAGTCCTCGGCCAGGAATTCCGCCACGCTGTGGTTTGAAAGATGGCCGAGGCGGCTCATCAACCGCTGCTTCAAAAACCACGGATACGGGCCCACCTTGAGCATATCAAGGTCGTGGTTCGATTCGAGCACCAGGCAATCGCACTCGCGCACGTGCTGCTTCACCATTCCGGGCAGGTAGCCGAGGTCGGTGACGATGCCGGCCTTCAGTCCCGCGGCGCGAAACGCGAACGCCACCGGGTCGAGCGCGTCATGCGGAATCGAGAAGGGATGGATCTCGATATCCCCGATCGAAAACCGGTGCCCGGCACGAAAATATTCAACGCGGGGAAGCTCGCAACGACCCGTAGCGCTGGACTTTAGTCCGGCAAGCAGTCCAGGTTCACCCCGAATGGGTTGAACCCCGGCACTCCTCTGCAAGCCGGTGTACGTCGCCTCCGTGATATAGACCGTTGCCTTCCATTCCTCGGCAAGCTGCGCCAATCCCGCAACATGGTCGGTGTGCTCGTGGGAAACAAGAATGGAGCGGATGCCCTCCGGCGTTTCCCCGATGGCGTGCATTCGCCGGAGCGTCTCGCGCTTGGAGATGCCCGCGTCCACCAAAATCTTCGTTTTGGCCGTGGCCAGAACGGCTGCATTGCCGGAAGAACCGCTGGCCAGAATGGACAGGCGAAGCGACGTGTAACACCCCGCTCAGGTCGTTTGGGTTGATTTATCAGAGTGCAGGCCAGCCGTCAATGGGACAAAAAAGGAAGCAGAGAAGCAAGGAGGCAGGGAAAAAGCCACTCATTTTACGTGTGCTGGAGAACCACCTTGCTTCCTTGCCTCCGGCTTGCTGCCTCAGCACTCCAGCTCGTCGCGGCTGATTTTGAAGCCGTCGAGGTTTCCGACGACGGTGAGCCCGATGTGGTCAGGGAGGAAAAACTCCGAGCCGATGACGCGAATCTCTTCCGCCGTCACCTTTTCAATCGAGTGGATAATCTCATCGAGGGAAAAGAAGCGGCCGAAGTACATCTCCTGGCGGGCCAGGTTGGACATGCGGGCGTTGGTGGATTCGAGCGAGAGCATCAGCGAGCCCTTCAGGTGGTCCTTGGCGCGGCGCAATTCCTCTTCGGTCACCGGCTCGCTCTTGAGCTTCTTGAACTCATCGAGCACCGAGCGGACGACCTTGTGAGCCGTTTCGAGCGCCGTGCCGGCATAGACCGACAGGCAACCGGTATCGCGGTAGGGGTTCAGTTCGGAAAAGACGGCGTAGGCCAGCCCCTGCCGTTCGCGGATGTTCTGGAACAGCCGCGAACTCATCCCGCCGCCCAAAATCGTGTTCATTACCGCGCAGGCGAACCGCCGCTCGTGGGCCATCGGGTAGCTCGGCACGCCCAGGCAAATATGCACCTGCTCGAGCTCTTTCTTGGTGCGCGTGCTGATGAAGGCGTGCGATCGCGGGACGGGATCTTCGAGACCGTCCTTGGCCGGTTTGATTCTGCCGAATGCCTTCTCGACCAGATCCACCACCTGTTGGTGTTGGAGGTTGCCGGCCGCCGTGATAACCATGTTATTCGGGGCGTACCAGTGGCCAAAGAAGCGAGCAATGTTTTCGTGATCGAACCGTTTGACGGTGGTAGGCGTTCCGAGGATCGGTTTGCCCAGGGCATGGTCGCGCCAGAAATTTTGCGTGAAAAGCTCATAGACGAGGTAATCGGGGTTGTCCTCGTCCATCTTGATTTCTTCCAGGATGACGCCGCGTTCCCGGCGGATATCCTCCTCCCGGAAGAGCGGCTCGAGCATCATGTCGGAAAGCACGTCGAAAGCGATGGGCAGGTGCTCGTCCAGCACGCGGGTACTGAAACAGACGAGTTCCTTCGCGGTGAAGGCATCCAGCATGCCGCCGATCGAATCCACCGACCGCGCGATGTCTTCCGCCGTGCGGCGACGCGTCCCCTTGAAGAGCATGTGTTCGATGAAGTGAGAGATCCCATTCCACTCCGGGGGCTCCCGCCGCGAACCGGTCTGCACCCAAATGCCGAGGGAAACCGAACGTACCTGCGGCATGGCCTCGGTGATGACGACCAGGCCGTTCGGTAGCGTTTCCTTCTTGATGTGGCGGCCGTCTCGAACCATGACTTTCTCTCGAACCCCTCTGCCCGCCCAACCGGAAAAAACTCACCCCTCAGGCAGGTAGGAAATCAGAGGTCCTCTCCCCAGATGAAGGCCCGCAACCGGATGATTGGTCCCGACCCGGCGTGAACGACGCTGCAGCACCTCCTTTTGTAGCACACCGGGCGACTCTTTTCCACTGAAAAGAGAACTATTATCGCCTTAATTATCAAAGACTTACCATGAAATCGCGCTTGGTCAGACCGTTTCCCTTATGGCATGGGTTGGGACTCGAAGGGGCAAAGGGGCTATGCCGCGGCGACGATGTCTCCGCACCTAGCTCTGGCTGCCGGGGTGATTACGACTGCGGCTTTTCCGAGGCCTGGGGAGCGGGCCGCGCCGCGCGTGGTCTGATAATTTCTCCGAGCAGGTCGGGCCGCGTGGAGTCACGTTCGAGGTGCGGATATCTTTCGCCATCCTGATAGTTCAGGAAGTAGGTCTTATAGAACCCCGCATTTTCCATCAGTAGCTCGAGCGGTTCGGGCGTGGTCTTGGCGGCCCGCAGCGCTTCGCGGAGCAGCTCAGGCGACCAGGCGCGGCCGTTCACGGCGACCAGTTTCATCCCCGGACCGATACCGGCTTGCGCCGCAGCCATCCCCGGGATGGCGTCATTGATCCTGCCGTTCTCTGCGTCACCCTCTTGGTGTTTCAGCACCAGTCCCATCGAGTGGCTCAGGTCGATGAAGTCTTGCTCTTTCTCGGCGGCTTGCAGCAGGTCGTTCGGTGTCGCGGTATAGATCAGCCGCCATCCGCTTCCTTCGAGACCTTCCAGCGGGGCGCGGGCGGCGGTGGAGTTCAGCCGGGCGTTGAAAAATGCCCGCCAGTCATAGGGTGCGACCTCATTCAACGCAGCTACGAGATCCTCAAACGTGTAGGGCTTGACCTCGGGCGGGCCGCTTTGGCCGCCAAGGAACAGCCGGCAGAAGTCGTCAAGCGACCGCCGGCCCTGGCTTTGGCGCCGGATGATTACGTCGGCCTCGAGCCAGATCAGCACGCTTTCGTCGTAAAAATCAACGCCGCGCCGCCAAGCGGTCCATTCCCTTGGAGCCCCGTAGAGGATTTGCGCGGCGACAGCGGTGTCGGCCAGCGACCGCCAAGTGCGCCCGGGGCGGTGATCGAGGTAGGCGGCCAGGTGCGCGAGATTCTCCCGAAACTCCTCTCGAGTCCACAGGCCGCTGCGGCCGGTGAGCACCTGGCCCAGGTATTGGGTCAGCCCTTCGTAAACCCAGAGCAGCTCGCCCTTCATCGGCTGGTGAAAGTCGGTGGTCGTCAGGCCTGCGGGACGACGGTACTTGGCGTTCCAGGAGTGAACGAACTCGTGCGGCAGCAGGTCGGCCCCGAGCTTCCGCGGGGCATCGTCGAGCAGCGAGCGCTCGGGAAGACGGTTGTCGCTCGACTCGTGATGCTCCAGTCCAAACGGGCGGACGTGGTCGCTGAGCGCGAGCAGGAAGTGGTAGCGCCGGTAGTGGTGCGCGCCGAAGAGCGCGGCGGCTTCGGCGACCAGTTGGGTGTAGTTCCGCGCGAGCGGCGGGCTCATCTCGATGGCCGCAGCGGAATCGCCGGCGAGGTCAATCTCGTGCGGCGGCGCCCCTTCCACGTTGAGAGGAATGGCCCGGTAATGCGCTCCGGCGATGAGGGGAGAATCCACCAGCGTAGTGAGCGAAACAGGTGCAAACTCGACCGTGTCCCCGGAATGCCCGCCGCGGCGGGCCACGGGCAGCGCCGAGCCGAACTTCCAGCCCGCCGGCAAACGCAGGCGGGCAACATAGCTCAACTCTCCCGCCGGCCTGCCCTGCGGGTAGAGCAAGACCAGGTTCCAGTTCAACACCGCCAGTTGCGCGGTCGCCGCCGGGCTTGCGGTGAACTCTCTTTTTTCGCTCGGCGAAAGATAATCAAGCTCGACCTCGACGGCGTTTGCTCCGGCGGGCACCTGGCAATGGAAGGCATACATATCGAGGTCGTCCCGCCGCCACTCGAGTGACTTTCCTGCGGCAGTGAACTTCATCCCGGCCAGGTTCGTAATCGGCCCCGTCGGCCCATGCTCGCCGGGAATCCACTTGGGATAAAGCAAGGTCAGCGGTCCGGGTGCAGCGGGAATCACCAGCCGGGCATGAAAAATCCTGCGGGGCGCTTCCCGGGCATCCACGCTCAAGCTGATGGGCGGGAGCGGGTTCCCGGAATAGGTGAGGGTGGCGGCAAGAAGAAGGATGAGCACCACGACCAGCGAACCAACGAAGACTTTTGGCTGAGAAACCTTGAACATCGTGTCTCCCTTCAGCTTCCATCCGCAAACATCGCCGGGCAACCCCCTGAACCTTTCCTGGACGCGACAGTGCGAGATCGTCCGGTCATAGTCTGGTCCTAGCCTGGTCAATGTTCTGGAATCAAGAGCTGTCCCGCTGGAGCCGGCCGCCATTCAAGAGCCGATTCTGGAGCGCCCATCTTAGGGCCGCCGCGGCGGCCAAGTCAACGAGCCTCGTGCCTGACTGGTGCCTGACCCTTCTCACCCGCGTGCATCAGGGCGCGTGCTATGATGGGTTGAGGTGCTTCCGTGAAGGCCGAGTTGCTTGGCCGAAACCTTGCCGACCTTCGCCAACTCGTTGTCGCCTGGGGTCTCGAACCGTACCGTGGCAATCAGCTTTACCATGCGCTCTACGCCGAGCGGCGGTTCAGCTTGGCGGAGATGACCAACTTGCCGAAGCCGCTCCGCCAGGAGCTTGCCGGACTCGCTTCCATCACGCTGCCACGGATCGTTCGCCGCTACGACTCCCGCGACGGCACGCGCCGCTACGTCTTTAGCCTTCAGGCGGCGGACTCACCCCGCCAGGAGGCAGGGAGGCAGACAGTCGAATCCGTCTTCATGCCGGACACGGATGACGCTCGTCCATTTGCCGGCCGGGACACCCTCTGCATTTCCTCCCAGGCGGGTTGTGCCGTGGACTGTAAGTTCTGCATGACGGCCACGTTGGGCCTGCGCCGGAACTTGACGGCGGGAGAAATCTTGGGCCAGGTGCTTGCCGCGCTCGCCGACAACCAGGGGCATCTGCTCCCCCAAACGAATATTGTCCTCATGGGCCAGGGCGAGCCACTCCTGAATTACGACGCGGTGATGGCTTCCGTGCGGCTGTTCTGCCATCCAGGCGGCTTGAATCTTGCCCAGCGCCACCTGACCCTTTCCACGTCGGGAATCGTTCCCGGCATCCAGAAGATGGCCCAGGAAACCGTCCGGCCGAAGCTGGCTGTTTCGCTTAACGCCACCACCGACCAGACACGCACCCGCATCATGCCCATCAACAAGAAGTATCCCCTCGAGCAACTGATGGAGGTCTGCCGGCTTTACCCGCTGCGCTCCTGGGAGCGGCTGACGTTTGAGTACGTTTTGCTGAAGGATGTGAACGATTCGGACGACGATGCTCACCGGCTGCGGAAACTGGTCTCGAAAATTCGCTGCAAAGTGAATTTGATACCGCTCAATCCCGGCCCCGCCCCCGGCGCGCTCCCTTTTGAGCCGCCGGCACCCGAGCGCGTAGCCACGTTTCAGAAGATTCTCACCTCGCGCGGCCTGCTCGCCTTCCTTCGCCGCCCGCGCGGACAGGATGTTCTGGCCGCCTGCGGGCAACTCGCCCTGCTCGAAGTCGCCAAGAACGCCTCAACGGCATCACCGACGTAGCGGCGGC